>SLDG01000168.1 GCA_007125355.1 Balneolales bacterium
GTTGCTCGGGAATAGCATCATCAAGCGGACGCGGACGGTTATATACAAAATCAACAATACTTACCTGATGATCTTCATTTGCAATCCAAAACGGTCCGTAATCTCTGGTCCAGACAGAATTAGTAGGTGCTGTCATAAACTCCACATTATCCATATTTACCCCGGCATTTGAAAACTCGCTGAATGCCTGATTTTGCAGAGTATTATTTGCCACAAGTGTAATCACCCGTACATCCTCAGACAATGCGGCAATTAGGTCGAGCGGCCATGCCTGTGCTCCGGCGGAATAGCGAACCATTACAGCTTCATTTCTTTCATATTCTGCAATGTTTCTTACAGGCCCTGCGGGTGGTGAGGTGGGCTGAAAAAACATCCCGATTTCATCCATTCGGGTTAACTCTTCTTCTGTAAGATGTCTTGGAAGGTTAAATTTTTCGGGATCTTCTGAAACTTGAGCAAGGATGGGCGTAGATGCTAAAAGAAAGAAAAACAGTAGGTAAAGACTAAATCGCATAACTAATATTTGGTGATAATTGGGGCAATAAGTTATAAAAAAAAGGCGGAAATTGGTAATTGTTGGCAGTACCGATATGTTGTTTATCTGTTTATCTGTTTATCTGTTTATCTGTTTATCTGTTTATCTGTTTATGATGCCCTATCAAAAAAATTGTCAAACCTGAGCTTTGTAAGTTACACTCAAATGGAAACCGGGCGTGGGATGTTTAAAACAAACGAGTTTGCTTATCCTGAGTATCGCCTTGAGAGCCCATCGGTTGCTCTTTGTAGTAATTGAGCATTTCGGGCAGGAACTTTCTCTCGTAGATTCTTCGCGCGATACCGTCAAGAGCTTTGGTGCCGGTTGGTGTGATGATAAGCTCGTTATCGTCTTCTTCGAGAAATCCGAATTGTTTCAGGTCATTAATAATCAAAAATGCGAGTTGTGGTAATACATCGCAGTTATTCTCTACAAATGAGCGTCCCATTGGCTCCACGGGGGGCGAGTGCACCAATCCCAGAATATTTAGCTCCACATTGGTGAGAGGGAAACCACCTGAATTTGTTGTCAACAAAGAATCCCAGGCTTTTTGGGAGTAATGTAAACCAAACCAGGTTTTAGAAGATTTAAGTAATTTTTTTGTGAGCGCGCAGGCGATGATTTCACCCGGTTCGGTTTCATAAGGTTCACCACGCATGCGGTAAAGCTGCACCATGGTTGCAAGATCCAACGTTTTCAGGTTTCCGGGATATTCGAAGTAAACCTGTTGTTTGTTTTTTAACTTCACGTGTTCACCCTCCTGTAGTCAGGTGGTTATATTTTGCGAAACAGGTGATGCTTTTACAACCCTTTTTCTTCTATAAGGCGTACAGCATCATCCATACTAAAGCTATCGACTTCTGCGTCTTTTGGCAAGCTGATATTTTTCTTACCCACTTTAATGTAAGGGCCATATCGGCCGGTCATCACATTTATATCAACATCTTTTTTAGGATGTTTTCCGAGTTCTTTTATCACAGAAGAACCGCGCCTGCCGGATTGTTTTGATTCTTTAAGTAATTCAACGGCACGATCCAGATCAACAGTCAAAACATTATCATCTTTCTTGAGTGATTTGAATGTGCCGTCATGCAGAATGAAGGGGCCATATCGGCCAACTCCGGCCTTGACTTCCTTGCCCGTTTCGGGGTGGTTCCCGAGTGAACGCGGAAGTTCCAGCAATTTGAGTGCGGTGTTCAAATCGACTTCTTCAGGCTTCATACCCTTTAATAAAGATGTTCGCTTGGGCTTTTTGTTTTCTTCGGTTACTTCGCCAAGTTGTACATAAGGACCGAATCTGCCGGTTAACAGGAAAATATCTTCACCTGTGTCGGGATGTTTCCCAAGTGAGTCAGGCCCATCTTTGGCAATTTCCACAAGAGATTTGATTTTTTCCCGTGTAATTTCAGCGGGTGATAAATCATGAGGTAAGGATGTACTGATGACCTCTCCATTATCTTTTAATTGGATATAAGGGCCGAATCTGCCGATAAAGACTTCGATATCCTCCAGATTTTCTATTGGGAGATTTATGCGCTTGGCAAGCTGTGGCTCTATTTGTGATTCCTGCGTTTCTACGTTCTTTTTCAGGCCCTTTTCACCTTCGTAGTAGTTTTTTATATATTTAGTACGCTCAGCTTTCCCGCTTGCAATATCATCAAGCCGGCCTTCCATTTGGGATGTGAACTGAACATCAACTAACTCAGCGAAATATGTTTCGAGCAACTCGGTTACTGCAAAAGCTGTAAATGTGGGTGCCAAAGCGGAGCCATCTTTAACCGCGTAGTTTCTGTCTTGTATGGTGCTGATGATGGTCGCGTATGTACTCGGACGCCCAACTCCCTCTTTTTCGAGGAATTTGATGAGCGATGCTTCGGTAAATCTTGCAGGCGGTTTGGTTTCGTGTGTTAACGCCTCGATTTCTTTGCAATTCAGATTCTCATTTTCTTTCAGCGGGGGAAGCGGTCTGTCCTGATCCTCCAATTGAGCTTCGGGGTCGTCGCTGCCCTCAACATACGCGCGGAAATATCCGGGGAATATGATTTCTTTACCTGAAGCTTTGAAAACCGCAGTGTCTTTTCCCTCTTTCGCTTCAATCGAAACGTTGGTAAACTCAATCTGAGCCTCAGCCATTTGTGTGGCAATGGTACGTTTCCAGATGAGGTCGTAGAGTTTCAGTTCGCGGCCACTTAGTCCCGTTTCTTTGGGAGTACGGAACATGTTTCCTGCCGGGCGAATAGCTTCATGTGCCTCTTGTGCTGATTTCGACTTGGTTGTATATCGTCTTTCTTTTTCGCTAAGGTATTCATCGCCGTAAAGTTGCTGCACACCATCGCGCGCGGCCTGAATTGCCTGATTCGATAAAAAAGTAGAATCAGTACGCATGTATGTGATGAATCCCTCTTCATACAATCGCTGTGCTGTACGCATGGTATCACCGGCTGACATGTTGAATTTCCGGTTTGCTTCCTGTTGCATCGTTGACGTGATAAACGGCGGAGCCGGAGAGCGTTTTTGACGATTTGTCTCAATGGATGAAACTTCCCAAGTGCCTTTTTCGAGCTTATCCTTAAGTTCATTAGCACGGGTGATATCCAATAACTCTACACTGCCGGGCTTTTTCAGCTTACCTGTTTGTTCATCGAAATCTTTGCCGGTAGCCAGTTTTTTTCCATTTAATGAGAACATTTGAGATTCAAATGAGCCATTGGCGTCTTTTGTGAGTACCGCCTTGAGGTCACAATACGTACCGCTTTTAAAACGCATGCGCTCCCGCTCCCGGTCCACTATAAGCTTTACAGCAACCGATTGAACACGTCCGGCAGATAATCCGGGGGCTATTTTCTTCCAAAGAAGCGGAGATATAGTGTAGCCCGCAAGCCGGTCGATTATCCGGCGGGTTTCCTGAGCATCCACCAAATTCATGTCAATATCGCGAAATTCATTCAGCGCTTTTTGGATGGCTTCCTTCGTAATTTCATGGAAAACCATTCGCTTTACAGGAATTTTTGGGCTCAGTACTTCTTTCAAATGCCATGAAATTCCTTCACCCTCACGGTCTTCGTCAGTTGCCAGAATAAGTTCATCAGCCTGCTTTAATTGGTCTTTAAGGCGTTTAACTACTTTTTTCTTTGGTGTTGAAACCACATAAAGCGGCTCATAATTTTCCTCTGTGTTAATACCAATGGTTGCCCATTTTTCCTTTTTATACTTAGCGGGTATTTCCTTTGCTGAGGCGGGTAAATCCCGGATATGTCCATTTGAAGAATCTACTGTGTAGTTCTTGGGCAGGTATTTTTTAATAGTTTTAGCTTTGGTCGGTGATTCAACAATTACCAGTGATTTCATAAATAAATTTTTTCAGGCTGATGAATAATCAGTCAGAGGTTTTCAATTAGTTCAAGTAGTTCTTGGGCATGATTTTTAGGGTCTATTTTCTCAATAGCTCCTAAAACTGTGCCATCGGTATTAATAATAAATGCCGATCTCGAAGGCCCTTCAAAGGTTTTGCCGTACATTTTTTTCTCAACGAGAGAATCTGTCGCTTTGGCAAATGCATAATCGGGATCAGACGCAAGAATATAGTTGATGTTTAGCTTTTCTGCGTACTTTTTATGTGATCCGCATGAATCTTTACTGATAGCCAACAGGTTAAACCCTTTTTTATCAAACTCATCGGCAAATTCAGCCAGGCTTTTATTTTGTTTGTCGCAGCTGCCTGTGTTGTTTTTCATGTAAACCGAAACCACAGTAGGGCGGTCAAGCAGGCTAGAAAACGTGCTTGTTTGTTGTTCGCCATTTTTAATTACCTCGAGTGAAAAACCCGTGTCGATTTTATCTCCTTTTGTTACCATAAATAATACCTTGTGTGTTTTGCGTTTTAAAATTGATGTTATTTTTCCGAAGTACCACTTGAAATGAGTTACAGACGCTATTCCGTTCCTGATGAATTATTATTGCCCACATTTAAGTTTTCCATTCTCTTGCAAACCAAATCACAAATTTTCATAACAGAATCATCTTTTATATAGTAATACACATGCAAACCATCTTTTCTTCTGCCGAGTATGCCATTTGTCGCCATCAAAGCTAAATGTTTAGAAATATTTGCCTGTCCGGTTCCGGTTTTATCAACTAAATCCTGTACGCAAAGCTCTGTTTTATTAAGCGCACTCAGAATTTTTAATCTCATAGGCTCGCCAAGCAATTTAAATCGCTCAGCCATGTTGTCTATTACAAGTTCATTTATCATGATTATAGTTGATTGAAAAATAACGTTGATTGACAATATAACTGCTTGGTAATATAAAATCACATGGAATATTTCTTGGAAATGTGCCTATCTATACAAATATTTAATTGATTAAAAATTTAAGACTGTACATTTTTTGAGCTTACTCTTGTTACCCATCCAAAATAGTAAAGGATTGTAGATATACAACTCTAACTTAATTGATAATTAGACTTACTGGCAGGCGATTTGCCGGAAGCGCCTCAACATTTTCAGAAAATTAAATTTTTTTTGTAAGGATTTTTGAATTAAATAATCAGTAGAATAGAAACAACAAAAACGAAAACTAAATCGGAGGATATAATATGTCCAGTTTAAATAAAGCAATGCTAATCGGAAATCTTGGCCAGGACCCTGAGGTACGTTACACACAGCAAAATACAGCTGTAGCAACATTAAGTATCGCTACAAGTGAGCGTTATAAAGACTCAAATGGCGAGCTGCAGGAAAAAACGGAATGGCACCGCGCTGTTGCGTGGGACAGAACTGCTGAAATTTGTCAGAGTTATCTGAAAAAGGGGTCTAAGGTTTATGTAGAAGGGCCGATACAAACGCGTTCATGGGAAGATAAAGACGGTCAAAAGCGGTACACCACTGAAATTAAGGTATTGAAAATGGTCATGCTCGACTCCAGGTCTTCACAGGATGATAATATGTCAGGTTCGGGTAGTTCTACGAATAATTTCAAAGAGAGTGACCTTGACAGTATTGACGATGATTTGCCGTTTTAACTCTCGGAGTTGAAGCGAATGATTTACTAAAGGCGTCTTTCCGGTTTTTTTCGGGGAGACGCTTTTTTTTGAAGATGATTTCACGCTGATTTCGGGAATTTGCGCAGATTATGGTGATGCCCGTTTCAAACATCGATAGTATAAAAGGATTGGGATGTACGTTAGTTTTATGTAAGAGATGCACATCCGTACGCAAAATTAATTGAAAACCCGTATCTTTGCACATCATTAAAAACAAAGGCATGAGCCGGCTAAGTTTTAAAACACGAACTATTTCCTCTATTAATTGGAACCTCCGTCGTTACTAACCATTTTTTTTACTGTTATTTCAACAGCAGATGCAACTACACTAACTACCCAAGTTGCAACTCTACCTGATTTTGATGAAGTTGTACTCTATTTGATTATCATCCTGATAGGACTCATTTTCTCCGCATTTTTTTCAAGTTCTGAGGTTGCTTTCTTTTCTCAGGAGAATAAAATTCGCTTTGAAGACGGTGATAAAAACCTTGATAATACAGAAATGCGGGTTCAGTCTATGTTGGATCATCCCCGCAGGTTACTGGCGACCATTCTTATAGGAAATACTTTCGCGAATATCATTGTAGCCGTTTTTGCGGCGGTTTTAGCGGGTAAGTTCATAGCTCATTTCGGTGTATCTGAGTGGGTGGTTTATCTGATTGAGATTTTGGTGATTACATTTATTATTGTCGTCCTTACTGAAATAACCCCAAAAATTTTCGCTCTGAATAACCCGATTCAGGTATCCAGAAGACTCAGCCGGTTACTGAAATTCTTCTTTATAATTCTCAAGCCTTTTGCTTCTGTAATTGCAAAAACCACACACAGGTTCGAGAAATATATGCCGGCACCACCGGATCAGATATCATCAAAAGACATAAAAACGATCGCCGAAGTGGGAGAATTACAAGGTACACTGAGAGGCGAAGAGCGCGAAATTATTGAGAATGTAATTGACTTCGGAACCACTATGGTGAAGGAAATAATGACTTCCAGGGTTAATATTACTGCGATTTCTACCGAAGATGGCCTGGAAGATGTCATTAAACTGATAAAGGAAAAGAGCACATCCCGTTTTCCACTTTACGAAAACGACCTCGATAATATCGTGGGCATCATTCATGCCAAAGACTTGTTGCCGTTTGTTAAGAAAAACAATCAAAACCCCGATATTAACTGGAAACTTAATGCCCGTAAGCCATTTTTTATTCCTGCGACAAAAAAAATAGATGATCTTTTGAAGGATTTTCAACGGGAAAAAACACATATAGCTATTGTTGTGGATGAATACGGTGGTACAGAAGGATTAGTGACACTTGATGATGTACTTGAGGAAATTATTGGCGAAATCCATGACGAATACACAGAGAGTGAAAGCCTGTTTACCAGAAGGAAAAATGGTGATTATATTTTTGATGCTAAAATTGATTTAGATGAAGTCGGTGATATTCTTGGTTTGGAATTAACTACAGATGAAGATGAGTATGAAACTCTTGGCGGGCTGGTTTACCACCTTATGGAGCGTATCCCCGAGGAAAAAGAAAAAGTTAATTTCAAAAATCTCGAACTTACGGTTGAGAAAATCGAAAATAACCGATTGAAGAAGGTAAAGGTAAAAGTCCTCGACCCGGAAGATGATACCACTGATGAACAAGCTAAAGATTCGGATTAAATCCCCAAATAGAATATTATGATAGAGCGTTACTCGAGGCCGGAAATGACCGCCATTTGGACAGAGGAAAATCAATTCAGGGCGTGGCTTGAAGTTGAACTTGCCGCTTGTCGGGCCTGGAGCAGGCTTGGCGTAATTCCCTCTGAAGATGTGGATGTACTCTACGAAAAAGCGACGTTCGACATAGCACGAATCAAAGAAATTGAAGCGGTAACCCGCCATGATGTAGTTGCTTTTACCAGAGCGGTTTCAGAAACGCTCGGGCCTGAAAAAAAATGGGTGCACTACGGGCTAACATCCACCGATGTGGTAGATACCGCATGGGGATTACGGCTGAAACAGGCTAATACAATTTTAAAGGATGGCCTGGAAAGAATTACGAACGTGCTGGCCGAAAAGGCACGAAAGCATAAAAACACGGTAATGATGGGTCGTACACATGGTATTCATGCCGAGCCAACCACATTTGGCCTAAAGTGTGCGCTTTGGTATGCCGAAATGAAGCGGAATATGGCGCGTTTCAATCAGGCCGCCGTAGATGTGGAATTTGGAAAGCTGTCAGGTGCAGTAGGCACTTTTGCAAATATTCCCCCTGAAGTAGAGCAACATACATGCGAAATTCTTGGGTTACAGCCCGCGCCCGTTTCAACACAAACCTTGCAGCGCGACCGGCATGCGTTTTATTTGGCGGCGCTTGCGCTCATTGGCACATCTTTGGAAAAAATGGCGGTGGAAGTGCGTCATCTGCAAAAAAGCGAAACAAGAGAAGTGGAAGAACGCTTTTTTGCCGGACAAAAAGGCTCCTCTGCCATGCCGCATAAGCGAAATCCCATTAGCTCAGAAAATATAACGGGTTGTTCAAGGGTTTTACGCGGATATATGCTTACTGCGTATGAAAATGTACCGCTTTGGCACGAAAGGGATATCTCGCATTCATCTGCAGAGCGAATTATTCTGCCCGATGCCACGATTTTACTCGATTATATGCTGAACCGCTTTGCCGGGGTACTCGAAAATCTTGTCGTTTTTGAGGAAAACATGAAATCCAACATCGATAAAACGTTCGGACTGGTTTTTTCGCAACAAGTATTGCTTAAGTTGATAAACAAAGGAATTAGCCGCGAGCAGGCGTATGATGCTGTTCAACCACTGGCAATGCAGGCGTGGGAAGAACGAACTCATTTAAAGCCACTCATTCTCAAAAGTGATTTCATAACCGGCCACTTATCTGCAGTTGAAATCGAAGAAGCATTCGACCTCGGCCACCACACCAAATATGTGGATACCATTTTTGCCAGAGCGGGGCTTTAACCCGGATTATTCACGATAAATTCGGGTTAAAACATAAACTGAAATACCGCTGCCGCACCGTATTGCTGTGGCAAACCGCCACCGAATTCAGTAATAAGATTTACACGGAATGATACAAGACTGGTTGGATAGTAATTCCAGCCGAGAATGAGGCGCTCTGATGCGTTATCCCTAAGATCAAAACTGAGATGGTCCCAGCGCGCGAGTAATTCATTTCTTTTGTCGAGAATAACTCCCAACGTAGTGTAAAACCCGTTGATAGTTTCGCGGTTTTCATTAAACTCGATTGCGTTAAATCGCGATTGCATGAATTCGGTTGTGCTGAATAATACGTCGCCTCTGTAAAGGAAATATCCCCCATAAAGCACTCTATTTTTTTCGGAAGTAAGGCCTGTATTTCCTACAATTTCGTTTCTGGATTGGTTAATAGCTGCGTTGCCACCAATTTCAAATGTATTTGAGCCGGATTCTTTGTGCCAGGAAAGCCGGGCAGTATAAAGAAACCGGTTATCATTTTGTTCTGTTATAGCTCTCGTGCCGGTACCGTTGTACATACCAACACGGTATTTGAAATCTCCTGCCTCGCCAAGTAAAGAGGCCCCAATTTCAAGCGTATTCATCATAGCGCCCACTAATCTGGCTCTGTTTACGAAGTCGATACGCCCGGGACTTGGATCAAGTTCCCTGCTCATAAATGGTTTAAATGCACCCGCTATAAAATGTGTGCGCTCATTAAAACGATAGCCAACTCTGGCATCTATACTTTGCTGCTGACTCAGAAAATAAATTCGCACCCGGTAGGTAAATCCCCTGTCAATAGTCCCCCTGAAGTCAATACGGGTTGAGCCAAGGTCGTATGAGTGTCCGCCAAGAAATGCATTATCTCTAAAAGACGCCGAGCCCCTGGATTGCAACAAGAAACCGATACTGAAATGCTCGCTTTTCAGGCGTTCAGTCAACAATTCTGCAATGGGTTCTTCTGCTGTTTGTGTTGATGTTTGCGCAACGGCATCGCTGCAAAGAACCAAAATTAGGAAGCAAAATAGTAAGGTATAAAAAACAGTTTTTCTGATCAGGAACATGATAAAATATGGATGTGGGTTTAAAAAAAACAGCCCTTTCATCGTCAGATGCCAGGGCTGTAACTTCTGAAACATTAATCAGTTATTATAAGGCAACACCATCAAGAGCGATATTATTAAATGTCACTCTGTCGCCATCGTCAAGAGTTCCGTCAGCGGCATCGAAACGGACTCTTATGATGAAGTCAGGGTTGTTGTTAACATCAGCAATACCGCTGAAGTCGATGGTGTGAATTTCATACTCGTTATTTGTAAGCGGGATTGTGGTTTCGCTTGCATCCAAACCGGTTGTTATCCAAACCGGATTGCCACTGCTTACAGAATAATCGATAATCAGGTTTTGCACTCCGGCATCTTCATCCATGGCAGCAAAAGAGAACACTACATCCTGGTAACCAACGGTTGACATCTCAAATTGCATTATGTTTTCTCTGCCATTGTCGGTAAAGGGCTGCTTTACCTGAAGAGCTCTGATATTTCCGGCATCTTCGTAGGCAATACCATCATTTCCCTCAGGCCTGTAATTTAAAGGCGTTGCTCCACCTCTTCTTTCCATAGAGGCTTTTCTCCAGTTCGGGTGGTCCTCATCAAAAGGATATCCCTCTAAAGCTGACTGATAGGTGATTTGAGATGGGGGATTTTCTGTAAAAAACGCATCTATACTCTCCAATGGCGTATTGTTTGGCAAATCGATGAACATAAAGTAGTGCATCAATTGCAGAACAACTTCACCCTCGAAATTAGCAACAATGTCAAGATCTTCTGCAGGCATAGAGAAAGTGTAATCGGCATCTGAACTTAATACATCTCCGTCAGAAGTCCAGTTAACGAAGTCGAAGCCCGCCATCGCGGTCGCTGAGAGACTCACTTGGTCACCTTCTTCATACTCACCACCACCTGAAACAGTGCCTGCTCCGTCTGGATTTACAGTAAGGGATACTGTGTAGGTCAATCTATCAACGGAAAAGGCGTCGGTGGTCACTGAGGTTAATCCTTCAGCAGATGCTGTTATTTGCACATCTTCTTCCTCTGTATCGTATAAGATACCGGATATTGTTACAGAGTTTGAGTCGCCTGAAATTATACCGCTAAGAGTACCGCTTAGTTGTCCGGTGCCATTGGCAAGACTCAAAGTAACTTCTGTATCATTTTCAACTGCCGCAGGTCGTCCGCCATCATCAACAGACTGAATAGTGATGCTGAATTCGGCGTTTACCATAACTTGCTCACCATCATTCAGGTCGGTTACAGCCAAACTGCTCGCCTCAGAATCAGACTCAGAGATGCCATCTACAGCTATGTTGTTGAAGGTTACTCTGTTTCCGTTGTCTTCATCCATGTCGCTGCCCTGGAACCTGACACGAATTCTTAGGCTTGGATTGTCGTTCACATCTTCAATTTCAGAGAGATCTACTGAAATCAGAGAGTAAGAATCTGTTTCAATAGGATAAACAGAATCCGATAAACCTTCTGTGGTCCAGCCCCCACCTTGTGAAACGGAGTAATCAATTATAAGAGCATCGGCAGACCCTTCATCCATAACTGCCATAGTGAACAGGATTTCACTAAATCCAGTGGTGGGTATATGGAAAATCATAGTGTTTTCTCCGTTTGGACCGGCGAACGGGTCACGTACCTGAATAGCTCTCATTTCACCTTCCGCAAAAGGCCTGTTATTGTTGCCTTGGGGGCGATAATTGATTTCAGTTGGCTCGTTTCGGCGTTCCATGGAGCCTCTTCTGTCTGTATCAGGATATCCTTCGAGAGAAGAAATGTACTCTATGAAAGCCTCGTTTTCAGCAGGGAAGGTGGCATCGAGACGTTCAAGTTCTGTATTATTGGGGATGTCTCCATCAAAATACCAGAAATACATTAGGGCGCTTTCGCCGGGTATCGGAGGTGGTGTCGGGTCGCCGTTTTCATCATCCGGACGCACTATGCTATCCACACAGGATGTCAGCAAGAATAGTGCTGTCATTAATAAAGTTAAATTTAAGTACTTCATAATAGTTTTATTTATAGGTGTCAAAAAGATTCATTGCAACAGCTTACACAATTGGTAAGTTTAATTACCTGTGCTGTATTCTGATTAAGAACACAGCACAGATAAGTGTTTTATGGTAGTCGAACCAGCATTCTTGTTTGGAAATAACTATAGTTATTTGGTGTAAGCGATCCGTCTCCGTTGGCATTGCCATCAAGTGTAACATAAGCGTAGTTAAACTGGAACTTTATGAAGCGTTGAACGTAGTAATTAAGCCCCAAAGTTAGCACGCCTTGCTGACCACCCATAATGTTTGCTTCGCGGTCATTCAGGTCGTAAAAGCTATATCGGGCAGCCACTTGAAGCGCTCCCCAGTCATTCCTTGGGTGGTCGAAGTTGGCAAACTCACCTTCAGAAATAAAATAACCTCTGCTTTCTCCGGTCAGGAAGTAAGAACCTTTAATGTAGCCACCATGAAAATGAGCGTCAGGCTGGCCATTTTTCCGGTTTACGCTAAACCCCTTGTATTCACCCTGAAAATGGAACGAGCCAAGAACTGCACCAAGCTCAAAACCATAACGGTAATAGTTATCGACATCAGAAATCTGTCCTGTATTCAGGAAGCGATGAGAGTCGTTGCTGGTTATGCGTGTTTCAGGCCGTGTTCTTAAACGAAGACGATTATCGTTATCAGCATCAGGCGGCCTTACAGAACCCCATACGCCAAGGTGGAGGATTCTTCTGTACTCTTGTATAGGAGTATATACCATCCGGCCGTTAAAACCGAATGCTTCATTATCGCGCTCAAAACGGTTTTGGTCAATCTCCTGTCCATGCACACCCCATTCTGTATGAAATTTATTAGTATAGAATGTAAACGCTGCACCTTTTCTCCGGCCTTCTTCAAAGACTGAATCTCCTGATCTTTCAAGGAATGTAAGCATCCTGGAGCTGGTCAGGCGCTCAAGACTAGTGGTTTCTTTAAAGTTACCAACCTGAAACTCCATAGTCCAGTTTGGGGTACGAACGTAGCGCTTTAACCAGAAATCTCTGGGTGTTGCACCACTTCCACGCCCTGCATTCAGATCAATATACGCTTCCCAGTCGCGATACATAGTTGTTTTGAACTGTATAATTCCACGGCGAAGCTGCATGCCGTTTTGCATTGGGTTGTCTTCGTGATTGAAATAAACCGCGAAATCCCAGTACATTCTGTGATCGTACCAGATTTTCCAGTCGCCTGCTTCATCTTCAAAAACAAGAATCCCTTCCTGTATTTCACCCGGCTTTAAAATGGCTGAGTGTACTTTAGTGGTATCAAGTTCCTGTGCGAATGCAGAAGAACAGATTGCAATTGTGAAAAGACACAATAGGATACTGCTAGCTTTAATCCATATTTTTTTCATGTAAATCTCCATTATTTATATAAATATTTGTAGTATTCTTTTTTGTTAATTTGGGTTAGTTTATTTCGATGTGATAGTTTGAGTTTGGTTCAATTTGTTCTGATAATTCAATATCAGGTGTGGTTGGTGCCACGACTTCTTGTTCAAAGACGTTCTGTACAAAGAAAAGAGCTACGTAGCACATTAGGCCTGCTATGACGGGTGTGATTACCCAGCCCGTGGCAATACGGCCCACAATTTTAAAGTTTATGTTTTCGCGGCTTTTGATCAGCGCCACTCCTATAATAGCTCCGATAATTGCCTGTGAACTTGAAACGGGTACCAATGGTAATGGAGGCAACCCGATGCTTATAAGCAGGCGTTCAAGGCCCTGAGAAGCAAAGACAAATAGTACCAGCGATTTGGCAAGTACCACGATTAAGGCGAGAATAGGCGTGAGTTTAAAAATGTCGTTACCGACAGTGGTCATTACTTTGTAGGAATAAGTAAATATTCCCAGCCCTATGGCAGCTGAACCAAAAAGGAAGAGTTGTTGAGTGCCGGTGAATTCAAAAAAGCCAAACATAGAGCGATTTTGAAATGGTTCTGCGAATACGAACATCCCCATAACATTAGCAATGTTATTTGCACCCAGGCTGTATGCGCCAAATGCACCTACTACGATTAGTCCTGTTCTTGTCCATGCATCCATCTGAAGCATGTGTATTTTTGTAGAACCCAGATATTTCTTTGCTAAAAAGTACAGGCCGATTGCAAATATTCCTGCGAGTATTGGCGAAAAAATCCATGTTCCAACAATTTCAAGGAGTTTTTGGTAATCTGTAGGAGAGTTTGTGAAAAAATTCCACCCCAGAATAGCACCAACCACCGCTTGAGATGTGGAAACGGGCAACATGGCTTTGGTCATAATGGCTACACTTAAACCGGCCATTAATGCCACAGTAAAAGAACCGGCAAGTGCATTTACCGCACCAAGCTGCCCAAGCGTTTCTGTTGTACCCCCGCCACTGATGACAGAACCGAGAATAACAAATATGGTAGATACCAAAGCAGCAGTTTTAAACTTTACCATACGGGAACCAACCGCAGTACCAAAAATATTGGCTGCATCGTTGGCTCCGAGAGACCAACCGAGAAAAAGGCCGCTAAGCAGGAAAAAGAACTCCATTCAGGTAAATCCTCCTTTTAGATGAATCTTTTAATGGTAGCAATGGCCAGGCGGTCGCACAAATCTTCAGCATCATCAGCAATATTTTCAATGCTGCGAGCAAAGTAGCGAAGATGCATTTTGTGGCTCAATCGAAGATCCGGACGAGAAAAAATATCCCGCTTATATTTTTCTGCAATTCTGTTGGTTTCTTCTCTTGAGAAATGAACTTGCTTGATATTGTCGCGAACAGCAGTTAAATCTCTGAAGTAGCATCGAATGGCTTTTACCATAAACTCAGATGCTTTAATTGCATTCTTTGCGAGTTCGAGCTTTAGATTGTTCAGGTCATCTAAAGTTTCTGGCCTTTCCACTGAGAACTCAAGCAGTGTGTCAGCAATTTGGTTTAGAACAGCATCAGAGTGTTCGAGCAACCCAAGTACATCACCCCGGAATTCGGGGATGAGTGTTTTTGTGTACAGCTTGGTTTCGATGGCTCTCCGAAGATTATCCGCATCTTTTTCAAGCAATCTCATTTCAGCTAAACGCTGTTCAAACTCGTCCGTGCGATCATCCAGATAGTATTTTATTCCTTTCTTGAAGAGCAACCCGCCCTCTACGATATGGTCGAGAAACTCATCTATTTCTACTTCAATTTGCTTGTGTTTTCCAAAAAGCTGGATCATGAAATTATTCCTGTATCATTAAATTGTTATTGTTTTAAAAAATGCCGAATACACCATTTGGCGTGATACCCAGCCATCTGAACCAGGTTTCTCCGAGGAAAATGTTTAGTATATATCCGATAATCATCATAGTAATACCAAACTTGAAAGCATCTTTGAGGTCGTACCGGTCAGTTTCGTAAAGCAGTGCGGCGGGCTTACTGTTAAAGTAAAGCACCCATACATACTCAATCATAAATGCTGTTGGAAGTGCCAAACTTACAACGCTGAAATCGAACCGCTGCGCTACCCCGATGGCAATAGGTATAAATATCATCGTACGCATGGTTTTAGACTGAAAGATGAGCGCGCTGAAACACATTACGCCGGTTAACAGAATGTAGAGCATCCAGAATTCGGTTTCGGTTCCAATGCCAATACTGTCGAAGAACGCGTTTACTGAAAGTGAGGGTAAATCGGTGTAGTTGAAACCGGCTCCTAAAGTATAAGCTCCGGCAGAGAACAACATAAGGTGCCAGGGGATATCAACTTGGTTCCATTCTACGATACCATATCGCGGTAGTAAAGCTACAATAGCACCAACAAATGCAACAGCTGTTGCACTTACGCCATGTATTCTGTCGGTGGCCCAAAGTGCAAGGATAAGCACGAAAATGACGATGGTTTTAATTTCCTGATAGCTGATAGGGCCGAGCTTTTCGTATTCGTCTTTCAGGCGTTTCATCCCACCCTTAATTTGTGGCTTTTGTTCCTTCTTTTCCAGCGGGAAGAATATGCGCATAGCAACAAAGTAGCCGATGAACATCATCCCGACCATGGTTGGGAACATGGCGAACATCCAGTCAGAGAAGTAAACATTACCTTCTATAGCGCCACTAATAAGAGCCGCGGCAAGCAAATTTGCGCCTGACCCTGTTACAAAAGCACCTGCACCGAGATTAATGTTCAACAAGTTTTGAAGTACAATACTTCGGCCAAAATTTGTTTTTTTATCGCCGCCATCTGCGCCGTAAACGGCTGCAATTACCATAAAAATGGGTAAGAGGATAGCCGCTTTTGCCGTTGTTGCCGAAATAAATGCAGAAAGCAATGTGTTTATGGCAATAAAACTTATAAATATGCTCCCGGCATTTTTGCCAAATTTCAGAATAAACCACAAGGCGAACCGCTTGGCCACCCCCGTAGCCACAAGCATACTCGCCAGTACGAAAGACATTATATTTAGCCACATTACGGGATGCCCAAGCTGCGCGTACGCTACCCGTTCCGGCAACACCCCCGTAAGTACAAGTGAAATTATGAGTATTAAAGAAACCTGATAGTTGGGGATGGCAGCTGTTAACCACAAGATGATTGCAGCCGCGAAAATAGCCAGCATGTAGTGGTTGTTACGAATAAACTGCTCCTCGCCCATTTCGTTAAACATTTCTATAGCACGGTCAGACTGCAGGCTGCTTATGTCAATGCTCTGTAAATAGGGAAGCTCAACAAAAAATGCCAAAGCTATAAAGGATAGAATAGCTATCGGAGCGCCAAAACTGGCCATTAGCTGTTCAACTTTGCTTTTTTGCCGGTTGGGCAGTTTTTCTATGGAATAGTTCCGCATGTCCAGCGGATCAAAATTGTTTCCGTTGGCGTCAACTTTTGTAAAGGTTTCTTTTTCAGACATAGCTACATAGTTAATTTATTCCCCCTGTTTCTTTGGCTGAAACAGGGGGATGGGTGTTTACCAGTTTTTGTATGGGTTTTTCATCAGCATGGAGTTGAAATACTTTACATCTCCGGTTACTTCTTCGCCGAGCCATTCAGGCTTTGCGAATGACTGATCCTCAGATTCAAGTTCAACTTCAGCAACAGTAAGGCCTTCGTTGTCGCCGTAGAACTCATCGACTTCATAAGTGAACCCCTCATGCTCTACCTGATAGCGGGTTTTGTCGATTACACCCGGTTCACAAATATCCAGAAGTTCTTTTACTTCGCTCACGGGTATTTCTTTTTCCCATTCATAGCGGCTGGCACCTGAACTGTTGCCAATACCCTTAATAGTGATGAAGCCTTTATCACCCTTTACTCTGACACGCACGGTTCTTTCCGGTACTGATGACAGATAACCCTGCGTAATTCTCATTTCTTTAGAAACAAAAGGTTTGAAATCACCTTTTACCAAAAATTTTCTTTCAATTTCCTGAGCCATTTTTATTCTCCTTAGTTTGCTAATGGTTTGTCTATCATTCCTATGACGCGCTTGATGGCTTGCAGATAATTGATGTTCTCAAATTCTGCCATGCCTACATCATTCATTGTTTTTTTGATGTCGTCTGTCTCGGTTGACTCAGAATTCAGCGTGCATACTTTTGCACCGTTGATCAATACATAGCCAAACTCACAAATGGTATCATTAACCATGTAGCCGAAGCGTTGCTTGCTAACTTTAACAGCTTTTAAATCAGGATGCGATTTAACCATCGAAATAAATTCATCGTAGCTGAACTCGTCCTGAGAAGGCAAATCCATTTCGACCTGGAAAGCAGGTATTACTTCTTTTTCGAGAACTTCGCGCTTAATCGGGAATTCCCCCTTCATTAATGGATTCCACTGCTCAAGTCCGTCCACTGTCTGTACGAAAGTTTTGATATCCATTTTGCCATCTCTGATTTTGGTATTGTTGATATCGTTGGTAGCTGAGAGGATGTATATTTCATCAGAATGGCGTTCCCAGACTTTTTCGGGTACCGGTACCGATAAGCGGGCCATTCTGAATCTTTGCTGTTCGAAATCCTGCCCGAATGTGCGGAATTCAAATCTTGGTTTTGAAGCTTCTCCAATTGTTAGTTTACTCATGATTGATATTTTTCAGGTTTAGGTTTGAAATAAATAATGTGATGCTCTCTGATTGTCAAAAAGTGTGCCACCTGCCTGTTTTTATAATTGAAAGCTAAATTCTAACCTTGTTATAGGAAATTGACTAATAATAAGGCGAAAACTCGCCGTTTTTGGTGGCGTAATTTCGTCACTATATGGCGGAATATCACCACTTTTATGTTGACTATGGGTTCATTAATCATTTACTTACAGTAATATCATAATAAGATTATGATTATTGAAATTGCCCCCAAGGCGAATTTACTATCAGCAAGAAAACTGCATTGAAATATATTGGAATACTTTTTGTAGCTGGCATTCGAAACATCAACCCATACTGTGTATGAATTTTAAAACTTATTTCCGCCTTCTGTTCCCAATTGTGGTTGTTTTTGGACTCATTGCGTTTGCTTTATATCAGTATATGCTGAATATCAGCAAGCCTTTTCCTGACCATGCTAAGGCGGATATGCCTGAAATGCAGGCGCCGAAAGACACCATAAAGGTTGG
Organism: Balneolales bacterium; assembly: GCA_007125355.1. Taxonomy (GTDB): domain Bacteria; phylum Bacteroidota; class Rhodothermia; order Balneolales; family Cyclonatronaceae; genus SLDG01. The sequence continues at coordinate 18,239 of SLDG01000168.1, forward strand.
TGTTATATCCCGTTTTCCTTCGAATATTCTATATCAGGGATATCAGCCATTAATGGATTACCTGAGCGCTAATACAGACTATTATTTCGAGTTAAAAATTAGCCGTGATTATCTCAATGCTGTTAATTTGTTAACTGAACGAACCGTAGATATGGCTTTTTTGGGTTCTTATATTTATACAGTTGCCAGAAATACGTATGATATTAAGCCAATTCTTAAACCGCTTAACGAAAACAGAGAACCCTTCTTTAAAAGCAGTTTAATAGTGCGGGAAGACTCAGGGATTTACAGCATAGCTGATCTTAAAGGTAAAAGACTGGCACTCCCATCTGAACAATCTTATTCAGGAAATTGGTTACTTGGCTATGGACTTCAGGAGTATAATCTCACGTCAGAAGAAATATCTGAGATCGCTTTTTTTGATCATCATCACTACGTGGTGTATGAAGTCATGCGTAAAAATTTTGATGCCGGCAGTGTAAAGGATAGGGTAGCACTTGAGTTCCGGCAGCGAGGACTTAGAATTGTGGCTGAGTCTGTACCCGTGCCGGGTTCACCATTAGTGGTGTCTGCAAATGCCAATCCTCATATTGTGGATCTTGTACGTTCGGTGCTGGTTCAAATTGATCCTGAAAAACCTGAGTATCAGGAAATTATGAAGAACTGGGATCGTGAATTCATGTTCGGTTTTACGCTTGCACAGGCTTCTGATTACGATGTGCTCGAACAACTAATACAAGGCTACAGAGACTTATGAGTACCATCTTTTCTACAATAAAAAAATGGTTCAGGTCGAGCATTCGCCTTCAAGTGATGAGTGGGATTGGCGCGGTAGTTACTATCATAATGGTCATTATCTCCATAGCAATACTGTTACAATGGAGGTCACTAATTCTTGAAGAGCAGCAAAATAATGCAAAATCCTTCGCGCGGGCACTATCTATTCCTGTCCTTGAAATTTTGATTGATGAGCCTCGCTTAGACGTTCAGTCTGCCGGCATGTTAGAAACGCATATACACACATTCATGGATAACGTAGAGGGATTGTTACACATCTCTATAATGGATAATGCGAATATAATTACTGCACACAGCGACTTAATGTTGTATGGGTTGGCAGAAGATGATGAGGATATAGTTCGGGCATCTTCAATGGATGTAATGACCACAAGGATATTTAAAGATGAAGGCAATACCTGGCTGATTGAAGTGGTCCACCCGCTAATGACCGGACAAAAAAGATGGGGAACGTTGGTGATGGGATTTGATGCCGGGCAAACATACAGTAAAATCAGAAATACATTTTTCCTGCTGTTGTTCCTTACCATTTTAGCAATCGTAGCCACACTTTCGTTGCTATATTACTATATAAACAGGGTTTTTTCTTCACTCAGAAATATTGTTGCCGAGGTAGATAAAATAGATATAACACCTGAATCTAAGCCTTTATTAAAACAAAGGCCGGATGAAATTGGGGTCTTGGTAGAGCATTTCGAAAAGCTGCAAACCCGTCTGAATGAATCGAAGCAACAGCTTGATAACGCTCAAAAACAAATATTTCAGGCTGAAAAGCTGGCATCTATCGGACGGTTGGCATCAGGTGTGGCACATGAGGTAAATAATCCGCTAAACGGCATGCGATTCTGTGTATATGGAATTCAAAATGGGATGGAGGATAAAGAACAGGTAGATGAGTACCTGAATTTGATAAACGAAGGCTTGTCGCAAATTGAATCGGTGGTTACCAAGCTGCTCGGTTATTCAAGGCAACGCCCTAAAAAAGCCGAAAAAGTAAATATTAATCGTGAAATACGAATTGTGCTTGATTTACTTGAGTATCGGATATCGAAAGAACAGGTTAAAATTGAACTGCAAGAAGATCCCACATTACCTTACATAAAAGCAGATGTAACCCAAATTCAGGAAATGCTAATGAACCTGCTTCTAAACAGCCTCGACGCTATTGGTAAAAAAGGCATTATTCGAATAAAGACGCAGCTTAATGCAGAAGGTGGCTTCATATTAAGCGTGTGGGATAACGGCACTGGAATTCCTGATGAAGAAAGAGAAAAGATTTTCGATCCCTTTTACAGTACCAAGGAAACCGGTAAAGGAACCGGGCTTGGCCTATCTGTAACCTTGGGAATTGTTGAAGCACATAACGGAAAAATTGAACTTGAAAGTAATGTTGGTGAATTCACCGAATTCAAAATTCACCTGCCGCAATAGGGTATGAGTATGAAAGTATTAATTATTGAAGACGAAAAAATTACACGTATAACACTGGAGAATATCCTCACCAAAGAAGGTTATACTGTCGAGACTGCAGCTGATGCTACAAATGGACAAAAAAAAGCCAAAACGGGTGAATATGATATTATAATAACAGATTTAAGATTGCCCGGTGGCGATGGCATTGAAATTTTAAAAACCGCAAAAAAAAGTAATCCATCGTGTGAAGTAATTTTGATTACGGCCTATGCTTCCGTTCATACCGCTGTTTCGGCGCTCAAATTAGGTGCTTATGATTATGTAACCAAACCGCTTTCTCCCGAGAAGTTTCTTGGGTTAATAAAGAAAATACATGACTTCAAAAAAATGAGTCATGAAAACAAAGAGTTACGCCAAAGGATCAGCAGGCTGGAAAATAATTATTTTGTGGCTCATGCAGAATCTATGCGTAAACTGGTGCAAACCATAAAAAGCGTGGCTGTACACGATTATACCATACTCATTGAAGGCGAAAGCGGCACCGGAAAAGAAGTAATAGCCAAAGCAATACACCGCGAAAGTAAAAGGTCTGATAAACCCTTTGTGGCCATCAACTGTGCAGCAGTACCTGAATCACTCATAGAAAGTGAACTCTTCGGCCATGAAAAAGGTGCCTTTACAGGAGCCGCGGGGCTTCATAAGGGATATTTTGAAAGGGCAAATTTAGGTACTATATTTATAGATGATATCGACGATTTCCCGTATCACTTACAGGTAAATTTGCTGCGAGTATTACAAGAGCGGCAGATAACACGGGTTGGAGGCGCACAAACAATAAACGTAGATGTGCGTGTAATTTGTGCCACAAAGGTAAATCTTATGGAAAAGGTTCAAAAGGGTACATTCAGAGAGGACTTGTATTACAGGTTGCATATCATTCCGCTTAACATACCGCCATTGCGTGAGAGAAAAGAGGACATCCCGCATTTGGTCAGGCATTTTCTTGAAAAACAAAATGCGACATCGCTTCTCGATAAATTACCGGAAGATTTTTATGAGTATCTGAATGCGTACAACTGGCCCGGCAATGTGCGGCAACTCGAAAACACTATAGAGCGGATTGTGGCTACGGGTGATTTAAACATCCCCAAACAACTATCAGAACCTAAGCAAACTCTAAATGGAACAATGCCTGAGCCGCCAAAAGTGCGTGACTATCCATCCTTCAATGAGTTTATGAAAGAAAAGGAGGAAGAAATTCTAAACTGGGCTCTTGAAAAAACAGATAACAATGTAAGCCGTGCAGCCGAACTGCTCAATTTGCCACGCGGAACCCTGCGCAGTAAACTTGCCAAGCGCATGGAATCTGATTCAACCTAAATATTGATTCAAAAAAAATTTAAAACTTAATCTAATGGTAATACACAGATTTTATCTTAACACTTCAGCTATTGGTGAATGGATTTCGTTTTAATTTTAATTTAAAACCCTCGTATTGCAATACTGGCATAATATTTGCACTATGTGTAGGGATAGCAATAAAAACCTATTAATCAAATAAACAGCGATATGAAAAAATTAATGTATCTATTGACAACGTTGCTCTTTTTGGCAGGAAGCGTTTTTTTAATGCCGAATGATGCGAAGGCGCAAAGTGATGAACTTATTCACTTTTTCTTTTTCCAGGATATAGCAAACAATACCCCACTTGAAAGTATAGATGCTGTTTTTTCTGTAAATACAACCGGGGTCATTGAATTTCAGTCTGCACTTGAGGGTTATCCGTTTGATGATGATCATCCTAATTGGCGTAAGGCATCTATGGAGCGTCGTGGTGCGCAGACTCCTCTAAATTATCGGCCTGAGGGCAACAATGGAATAGCCTATGA
>SLDG01000345.1 GCA_007125355.1 Balneolales bacterium
AGTAATGTTTCAAATTGGTCGTCTTGGTGGTGCGCCGTAGCAATCCACTTGGAGTTTGTCGTTTTTCTGACTTCCTCGAACCATTCATATCGAATTTGTCTTGCTGCATTCTGAAAATTCCTGTCTTTTATTGGAGGTGCATTTTTGCAGTAAAAAGATAGTTTATTTGCGAAGCAGAAATCACGAACCAATTCTTCATCGAAATCCGCATCTGGAATTCTTTTTTTATAATTTACATGAGCTACAATGGGAGATTCACTCAATTTCACCAAACCGAATAGCAAACACATAGAATCAATCCCGCCGCTTACACCAACCACCCATTTTCCGGGATATTTATTTACCATTTGTTTTAGTTGGTCAATCATAGCCAGAACCTTATGTTTTGCTGTCTGTATTTTTTAATGAATGAGTCATCTGTTAAAAAGAGAGGATATCCATCAAAATCGAGTCCCAGAAATTTATATTTTACAGGGATTTGCTTCCCTTCTTCTGACAAATGTACCCATTTTCCGATTTCTGCGTACGCGTTGTTAATTTTATGTACTAACTCCTCTGAATCAACAAGCCATAGTTCATAAAGCGAAGCAATTGAGTTACATATTTCAGCCAGCAATAACTCTCTGGATTGTACTTTCTGTGTGATATTTATTAAAGAGTCGGCATTTTCTTTAATATTTAACGGTATTTCTTTATTATTCACATTTATACCCACACCCATAATAAATCGCTCTAATTCATTACCCAAAAAGGTACTCTCAGTAAGTATCCCGGCAATTTTCTTCTCCTCATACAAAACATCGTTTGGCCATTTGATGGTACATTTACAGTCACAATTATGCAGAACACTTAATTTCACAGCCAAACCCATAGCCTGCAACAATAATTGGAGTTTATTTGATTGAGGAGGCTTGAGTACAAGAGAGAATGTCAGGTTTTTACCCGGTTCAGATAACCAAATGCGATTGTGTTGCCCTCTGCCGGCGGTTTGATTGTCTGCCAAGCAGATTAGACCGTGCGGGGTCTCTCTTTCCGATAAGCTTTTTATATAAGAATTCGTTGACGCCGTTTCTTCAAGAAAAATAAAGCTTTGACCTATATATTTTGTTTTCAGGTATTTCCTGAAAAGCGCCTGATCAAAATGAGTGGTTATAATATTTGACATAGCCTCTAATTTGAGCAAAAAAAAAGCCCCACGCAACACGTGGGGCACCCAAACATAACTTAAAACATCAGGAAAACACCTGATAAGGATTATTTGCCAACTTTCAGCAGGGAATCCTCAGTACCATATTCATTAGCTTCGTAACCATCTGCCTGATCGTCATTTTCCCAACGGCTTCCGTCGATGAAATAACGAAACTTGGCATCAGTTTCAGGCTTTAAGCGAATAGTGGTTTCCCAGTTGCCATTTTTGCGGGCCAGCTTGTTAGCTGTGGGATCCCAGTCGTTAAAATCACCAACTACGGCAATTTCATTTTCTGCCCATTCAGCAGGAACCTGGAAGGTTATCTTACAGATAGTTCTTTTTGGAGTAAATTCTTTTGTAATCATTGTATTTAATAGTTTGATGTCAATTGGAACAAAACAAAGATAATAGCTTTATATTTTTAAGTCAATACCCAAACAAACAATATTTATATAGGGGTAATATGTTATTTATTTAACTAATTAATGAGTATTGACCAAAAAAACTAATTAAGTAATATATGGTAACGGTTCCACATTAAGTTAGTAATAGACTTTCTTGCAATGACTTAACTTAAAAAAGCACCTATTGCTTTATATTATAAAGTAATTCGTCGAAAATCTTGCCGATGTGCCGAAAGCCAGGTTTAATTCAGGCCTAATTCCGGACTTTCTAATGTTCCTCTGACAGGAATTCTAAAACTATCACCCACCTGAGGCAACCTTATTCCCATAAAGCTGACAAAACTATTTATAAACTGTAGATTCTCTCGTGATTGCGGCTTAATCAATATGGCCGCATCTTCCCATCGGCTTGCAATAAGGTTTTCTCTGTTAAAATGAAGCTTTCCGCTGCCTGAGATATCTGCAAATGGGGTATTAAACGTAAGCTGATCAACATGAAATCTTTCATCCATAACTCTGAACATTCCTTTAACATCAGGAATTAAAAAACTGTCTGAGGATGCTCCTAACATACCAAGCGTTCTTCCTGTGCCCTGACGAAAACTCGCAGGAGTGTAAATTTGAAGCTGTTCAACATTTAACTCCATGAGCCAATCATTTTTATCAGCTAATTCAGCAAAGTCACGATCAGCCGGTATCGTACCCGTAACAGTTAATGCCAATCTTCTAAAATCTAATCCTGCATCATTTTCGCCAATATTCACTCTGCCACGGCTGGTTCTGCTGGTCAGTGTTGTATTTACTTCTATATCCTCTTTTCCTGTAACTTCAGAAACATCTCCAAATAGCAGATATCCTCTGATATCTGTGTTTGCACCAAGCGAACTAATCCTGAAATCAGAAAATTCAGCTTTCCTGTTACTTGCAAAATACAGAATATCGCCCCTGATCGATTCTACAATTGTTAATGCATTCCTGTATCCACTGCCCGGATCATCAGTAGTAAGTTCAATTCCGCTAATATGTACATTTAAACGCTGTTGACGGTAAGGTGCCTGAATATGAGTAACTGATCTAATAAAATCACCCAATACTCCGTCCACCTCAATGGTACCACTTCGAACTAATACATTTGCACCGGCCTCCTCATTATAGAAAATGGCATTTCTGAAATTCAAAGTTGACATCTCGATATGTTCCAGCATCGCAGCACGAGGTGCCCTGCTTGCTCTGAGTAACTCAGTGTGAGGAACCTGAAACGTAAGCGTAGAAATGTTTGCCTGAGAACGCGTGTTTCGATCATACATCCTCAAATCATTAATCCGGATAGAAGAGTTAACAGTATTTACTGAAGCTGATTCAAATTGCACATCATAATCACCTGTTTGTGCTTGTAAAGCCTGACTGAGTGATTGCTCGACTTGATTTGAAGTATAAAATGACAGCGCAACTAATCCGGCAATAATAAATCCGATTAGAACGGCAAAGATTATGAGTGCTTTTTTCATAGTTTGGGTGAGTTAGTTGTTATTCAGTTCAGCCGTATTAACGTTTCAAATTGCGTTTAAGCATGAATCAGCTTTTGAAGAATTTTTTCGAACGGCAGCAGCTCTTCTTCGCTTTCTTTCATGTTTCGAAAGGTGAATAAACCTGTTTCAAGCTCACTATCCCCAACAATTACAGCGTAGGTGGCTTCCTGCCTGTTTGCATCTTTCATCTGAGCTTTGATTGAGCGCCCGCTGTAATCCATAGTGGCACTGATTCCGGTATTTCGGATTTGATCGATAGCTTTAACAGCCCAGTTTCGCGCTTTATCACCACGTGTGATTATATACACATCCGGAAAATCATTTTCACCAAGCGGAATATCGAGAGATTCACACGCAATCATAAGACGTTCGATTCCGGATGCAAAGCCTACTGCAGGTGTTGGCTTTCCACCTACTTCTTCAATGAGCAGGTCATAACGGCCGCCACCGCCAAGCGCATCCTGTGATCCCAAATCTGTACTTGTCAGCTCAAAAGCCGTTCTTGTATAGTAATCGAGTCCGCGCACAAGTAATGGATTTTCTGTGTATGGTATTCCCAGCTCGTTCAGCAAGCGTTTTACCTCAGCATAATGTGATTGGCATTCTTCAGACAGATAATCTGTTATTAACGGAGCATCAGCCACCCATTTTTGGTCTTCGTCTTCTTTTGAGTCGAGAATCCGCATGGGATTTGTTTCGAAACGCGCTTGTGATACCTCACTGAGTTCATTTAAATGAGGCCGGAAGTAATTTTGCAGGGCTTCCCGGTAATTATTTCGGCTTTCCGGATTTCCAACTGAATTTAACTGAAGGGTGATGTTCTTAAGGCCGATTTTTTCGTAGATGCGCATCATAAAACGAATTATTTCAACATCAGCAATGGGATCAGATGAGCCAATTAATTCTGCACCAAATTGATGAAATTGCCTCTGACGCCCCTTTTGAGGACGCTCAGCACGGAACATCGGCCCGATATAAAATAATTTCTGAACCCCACCACGCTGATCCAAATGATGCTCAACAAATGCTCTTGCTACAGGCGCCGTACATTCAGGCCTGAGTACATAGTTATCCTCTCCTCTTTCGAAAGTAAACATCTCTTTAGAGACAATATCCGTTAATTGACCCACACCACGAGCTATCAGCTCAGTTTGTTCAAGTACAGGTGTACGAATTTCACTAAAATGAAATTCTCTTGCCGTTTTTTTGATGATATCTTCAACATATCTCCACTTCTCGGACTCTCCGGGAAGTATATCTTTCATGCCGTGATGTGTTTGAAATCGATTTTGAGCCATATTTTATTTCTGAATTTCTGTCAAAGCTGGAAAGGTACGAGATTCCGCCCTGTTATTCATCTTGTTTTGCAGATAGTTTGATTTATTGGATATTAGTTTCGTACCTGCCTGCCGGTATAGCATGGCAGCTTTCGGGAACATAAGAAATTGTTTACACCTGAGCCACGCACCACCCCGTCATGGTGAAGCCCTAATATCTGCACTTTCGCAAGATACATTTGATAGATATGACAGAGGTGCTCTAGTGATCCGTCAAGGGTTTGTTGTCCCAAAAGACCTGTCAGGTTTTTGCGCTTAGATTCCTATTTATAATAAAATGACCCATAAAACAAACATATAAGGTCTGCGGCATATTAGACTTGACTTGACACTAGCGGCGATTGAGCGGAGCCGAAACCAAAGCGGTTATTGAGCTATTTTCTAAGGACAAACTAACTCTGTCATTAGTAGCGGAATGCCGGCCCCGTAATGCGGTAAGTGCAACCAATTCAATCCGGCATGTAGTCGAACCAATGGTTGATAGTGGCTTCAAGTTATTATGAAGTTACCCATTTCAGGCCATGGTAGAGACGCAAAATCTTGCGTCTCTACTGTATAAAATGGGCTAAAATGGTTGATTTTATTGCAATTAAAAAAGTATTTCGGCTTTCCCTACCGTGTCCCGAATATCGTGGCGCATAGACGAAGAGACGCTCCGGTTAGCCATCTTTACCCTAAGAATAACCTTAGTCGCAGCTCCGCTCCCCGATAAATGCGGGACGCGGCAGGATGACGATGCTCTTTTGTGACTATTTTTTTCAACTTGAGCCACTCATTAACCCGCCATAATAAGCGGAATTCTGGCACAATTTACAGCAAAACCTCTGGCTTCAGTAAATTTTCATATAACACCAAAATCCTGCACTTGAAAAACTAACTTTATATCGTTTTTTTCTAAAGTGGAGATTATTATTGTTGATACTTTTAATATCTTGTTTGTTACACTAATATTAAGTTTCAAATAAGTTTTTGTGGTTTAGGGAAAAGTATTTGATTAGGTCGAAACAGAAATAAGCTAATGATTCGCAAGAAAGTTATCGTAAAAAATCCAGAGGGTATTCATGCAAGGCCGGCCTCTGCTCTTGTTAAGCTTGCTTCTTCGTTTAATTCTGATTTTTATATCTATTCTCACGGTTACAAAATTAATGGGAAAAGTATTCTTGGTGTGCTCACTCTTGCCGCTGAGTGTGGTGCAGAGCTTGAACTTGAATGTAGTGGTGAAGATGAAAAAATAGCCCTTCAACGTATTGTTGAATTGTTTGAGCGAAACTTCACAGATACAACAGACAAATGATCAGGGTATAAATGCACAAGAAAAATGGCAATACCGACCGTAGTAAGACTGTTATCCTGAATGGTACTCCGTCTTCACCCGGTATTGCTTATGGGCCGGTTTTTTTATACGATAAATCTGAGCCTGTCATTTCCACAAGTGTTATTGCCTCAAAAGACATCCGCGAAGAACAGGCAAAAATACAATCTGCCATTAGAGTTGTAGATCTCGAATTAAGAAAAGTAGAACAATTTACAAGAGAAGATCCTGACGAAGAAACAAGTGCAGAAACATCTGAAATCTTAGCCTTCCAAAGAGAAATTCTCAAAGATCCTGACTTACTTAGCAGCATAAATCAAAACATAAGGCAGGATTTAGTAACTGCAGACCGAGCTATTTTTTCAGCTTTCAGACTATATCTCGACCGCTTAAAGAACTCTCCCAGTAGTTTTTTTAAAGACCGCATCCCTGATTTAAAAGAAATAAGAGATCGTTTGATACAGGCAGTTCAGCAGAAAAAAATGTTGCAAAAAATACCCGAACAATCTGTTGTGGTTTGCAGAGAGCTGAGTCCCGGGGATATTATTCTGTTTGCCAGAAAAAAAGTAAAAGCGTTGGTGTCTGAAAGAGGGGGATTGACCTCTCATGCCTCTATCATCGCTAAATCGATGGGTATTCCTTTTGTTTTTGGCGTAAACAAACTGATGTCAACTGTTAGCGAGGGCGATACCATTATTGTAGATGGCAGTAGTGGTACGATTACTGTACACCCCGACGATGAACTTCTGGAAATTGCCCGCCTCAGCATTAGCGCGTTTGAAATACTTGAACAACAGCGGCAATCTGTATCCAATGAACCTTGCCAAACAAAATGCGGCAGGAAAATTACGGTTCAGGCAAATGTAGAACTTGAAACCGAACTCGATAGGGTAAAATTATATAATGCTGAAGGTATTGGTTTGCTTAGGACCGAAGCCTTTTTTCTTTATGGGCAGAATGAGAATGAACAAACTGCTGACGACCCAAACCGAGAACAACGCTCTTTTCTGGAAAAAGCAGCCCGAACTATTGGTGAACAGAATATCACAGTACGACTTTTTGATGTTGGCGGAGATAAACTACCCGGTTATGCCAAAGAAGAAGCCAATCCATTTCTTGGCTGGCGTGGAATAAGAATACTTCTAAGTAAGCCAGCCCTTCTATATGGCCAGCTTGAGTTAATACTTAAAACACTGAGTAAACATCCCTGCAAAACCAGTATTATGGTTCCCATGATTACAGGGCTTGAAGAGGTCATTCAGGTGCGTACCATGTTCGACCGGGCAGTCAAAAAACTTGAAATTGAGCCGCTATCAGTAAAATTAGGCATTATGATTGAAGTACCTTCCGCTGCTTTAACCGCGGGATATTTGGCTCCTTATGTAGATTTTTTCAGTATAGGTACCAATGACCTCACACAATATACGCTGGCTGCCGACCGAACAAACCGAATGGTTCATCAACTGTATAACTCTATGCATCCCGCTGTTTGGCAGCTCATAAAAAAAACTGTCGATGCCGGTAATGAGCATAATATTCCTGTTAGTGTATGCGGCGAGATGGCTTCCTCTCCTGTTGCCGCTTCCCTACTTGTTGGCTTGGGGATTACACGCCTGAGTATGAACGCGGCCTCTATACCGGATGTAAAACAATATATGAGAGGTTATAAATACGATTACCTCAAAACATTGGCTGAGGAAATCGTAAAAGCAGGCTCTGTGAAAGAAGTCGATGAAATTTGCAAACGTATGAATGAACAGTAACACCCAATCTTATGGCAAGTATAGATTCCACACAAATTCAAATATATGATTCTCAGGGATTATGGCAGCGTTTGCTTGATTCCGGTGATCAGTGGTTCGAAGCAATCGAGTTTACCAAAAAACTTGCATTTTCTCTCTTCAGGGATGAAATTGACAACATCGTTATAACAGGTATGGGAGGGGCTGCCATTACCGGAGATATGATTCGGAGCCTCTGTATAGATACAGCCCCGTTTCCTGTCATTATAAACAGAAGTTATACGCTGCCTTCATTTGTTAACTACAAAACACTTGTTCTCATCCTCTCTTACTCCGGGGACACAGAAGAAACCGTAAGCGCGGCCAACCATGCACTTGAACGCGGTGCAAGGTGCATAGGAATTACATCAGGTGGTTATATTTCCACTATAGAGGATGAAAACTTCGAAACAGTCATCCTGAATAAAGGATTGTCTTCACGCGGGGCGCTTGCTTTTTTCTTTGTTTCTCTATGGAGAATCTTCCAGAAACTTGAAGTTTTTAATGCTGGTGATGAAGAACTACTGAATACAGGAAGATTTATACAAGAGCAGATTGATATTTTCTCGAATTTGGATGAAAATGAGCCTGCCGAGCTCGCTGAAGATATTTTAGACAGCTTGCCGGTCATTTACACAAGTGATGGGTTGCTTGAACCTGTTAATATGCGCTGGAGAAACCAAATACAGGAAAATGCCAAAACACTCGCATACGGCGCCATAGTCCCTGAAATGAATCATAATGAAATTGTAGGATGGGAACGTACCGCTCATTTGATGGGTAAAGTAAGCTGTATTCAGTTAATAGACCAAAACGATCACAATCGGATAAAAATCCGGATGTCCATTACAGAAACACTTATTGAACCTCATGCGGTAACATTCAGAACTATTCGCTCTACTGGCTCGACCCCGTTAGAAAGAATGTTTTATTTGATTCTGTATGGCGATTTTATGTCTTTTTATCTGGCTATTTTATCGGAAACCGACCCGGCCCCTATCACAAAAATTGATTTACTAAAGCAAAGGCTGAGGGAAATCGATTAAATTTTATTTGGAATCCGGTAAATGACCAATCTCGTTTTATTATTCGTCTGTCTTGGTTTAGGGTTATTGCTTCAGCGATCAAAAGTTTTCCCGATTTCTACGCCTGAAGTACTCAACAACTTCGTTATTTATATTTCACTACCAGCACTGGCACTCATCTACATCCCCGCTATTAAGCCTGAAGAAAACCTGCTTTTCCCCATTTTTACGCCCTATATCATTATAGTAACTGCAATTTTAGTGATTCCATTATTGGGGAAATATTATAACTGGAGCAGGGAAACTATCGGATGCCTGATTCTCACCGCAGGCCTCGGAAATACTTCTTTTGTTGGTTTTCCCGTAATTGAAGCCCTGTACGGGCCGGAAGCCTTAAAAATTGCACTGCTTGTGGATCAACCCGGTTCTTTTGTTGCATTATCTACTTTTGGGATTGCCGTTGCATCCATCTATTCAGCCGGCAAAACCAGAAAACGCGATATTACCATGCGCATTTTGATGTTTCCCCCTTTTATAACTTTTACCATAGCGGTAATAATGAACTTATCGGAAGTACAGTTTGAGGGAATCGCGCTTGGCGTTTTAGAAAGGCTCGGCGCCACTTTAACGCCTCTTGCACTTATTTCTGTGGGGATGCAGCTTAAATTCAACGTTATGACAGAAAACATCAAGCCGATGTTGGCAGGACTCAGTTTCAAGCTCTTACTTGCTCCATTTATTGTGTTCGCTCTTTTTATTTGGGGATTTGGAGCAAGTGGCACGGTTATTAAAGTTACCATCATGGAAGCCGCCATGGGACCCATGATTACAGGCTCTATTCTTGCCATTACATACAACCTCAATCCAAGATTAGCCTCGATGATGGTCGGTATCGGAATACCAGTATCATTCCTGACTCTGGCTTTTTGGTATTTTGTACTGGAGAGTATTGCATAGGCTGATGCGTTTTGTTATGGTGGTTATTTTCGCAGATTCGCTGTGAAGGGTTTATTGGTTTATTTGTTTAGACTCCTTTATAAATACACTATAAGCATAATGGAATCAACATCTTTGTAGGAACGTTGCATTCAACGTCCATACGAATGGGGGAACTTTGGCAAGACTGAAGCAAGAGCCACCTTGGGAGATTTCTCTCGCATGCTTTGGGTTGGTTATTGTTTGGACTGTATTTTAGATTTCTGCCTTTTGAATAGAACCTGCGTTCGAAATAACAGAATCTCTCATCAACTTCCTTCCTTCGTGTCTCCCGAAATGTCGGGACGAGTTTTGAGTCTTCGTGCCTGCCTGCTGTAGGCAGAGTTCACATAAATGCTTGCACGTGGTCGCGGTAGAAAAGACAGTATTTTAGAACTTCAAACAATCCTTCGCGTCTTCGAGACTTTGTGGTTCAAACAATCAAAAAACATCAAGGAAACGAATTTTCCCACCACTCAGATTCGTCTTTCAGCCAACGGTCGAACCATGACAGGATTCCATTCTTCCATAATTTGAATTTACTGTAATCAACTATGTGATGATCCTGCCCCTCTACTTGAATAAACTCAACATCTTTGCCAAGTAATTTAAGTGCTGTGTAGAACTGTATAGTCTCACCTGGTGGCACGTTCGTGTCAGACATACCGGTAGTTAAAAGTAGCGGTGTGTTCACCTTGTCAGCACTGAAAATCGGGCTCTGGTCTACAAAAATTTCCGGCGTATCCCATGGAAATGAATTTGCTGATGCCACCGAGCTGTAGAGATATCCCCAAAAACCTTCACCCCAATAACTTGTGATATTACTGATTCCGGCATGAGAAACTGCCGCGGCGAATATGTCTGTTTCAGTTAAAAGCAACATGGTCATAAACCCACCATAAGAGGCGCCCATTGCCCCGACTCTTTCTGAATCTGCATAGGGATGAGCTTCCAGGAATCCTGTAACACTTTCGATAATTTCACCAGACACTCTTATGCCCCAGTCATTCAGGTGTCGTTGAGAAAAATTCTGACCAAACCCGGTAGTTCCGCTTGGTTGCATAACATATACAATGTACCCGTTTGCGGCATATAGTTCTTTGGGGTATCTCCCTGAAAACGATCTTGTAACAGGTGCAGTGCCACCATAGTAATATACAATAACGGGATATTGTTTTTCGGGATTAAAATCCACCGGATAGTACACATGACCATCTATAATGGTTCCATCCTCAACAGTAAAAACCCAATCTTTAGAGGTGCCGAAATAGACATTTCTGTAATAATCAGACGCCGAGTCAGAAAGTAGCCTGTGGCGGTCGCGACGTAAATCAAATGAATACACCTTGTGGTAATCATTTATACCATGGCCTATGTAAGCAGCCCTGTCAGCAGCGTGTGCTATCGAGAACCCACCGGCCATATCCACGCCGGTATCGAGTTCAGTAATACGGTTATTTCGAACCTCAATCCTATAAACACGGCCGAATGTTTTATCTGTACCCGTAACATAAACAAAGCGTCCGTCTCTGCTCCATCTGGCAGAATTTACATCCGGGTCAAGGTCTCTCGTAATTGACCTTGGTATTCTTGATTCGAGATCAAAAATATAAGCCTGGCTATCATAATCATTTGCAAGGCCTTCTGTGGTTCTGCCCACATCCCCAAAAGCATTCGGGCTTCCGGTAAGTAACAGAGATTTCCCGTCAGGAGAAAACTGAGCTCCGCCAACCCATGGAGCTTCGAACAAAATATCTGTTTCAAATGTATTCAAATCCATCTTAACCATTTCCACATACGTAAACGGACGGGTTGAATAATCGACGTGTGTTCTGCTAAATACCATAGAATTGCCATCAGGACTGATAGAGTTCAGGCTTGTAGTAAGCAGCCCGGCTGTAAGACGCTGTTGCGTGCCCGACTCTAAATGTAACCGATGGATAAAGCTTCTTGTCCGCCATGTCGGGTAACGGTCATGCATTCCATCTAATCTGCTTACGCCGGTTCCATCGGGCTGATATGATTCACTGATAGTATAGAAAATGGACTTTGCATCAGGTGACCACGTGTGCCCGCCCAGATTCTCCACATCTCTAAGTACCGGCTCGTGCGTACCCCGGTCTAAATCCACTACCCATATTGTTCCCTTATCGGATGATCTTGTGGTGTAAGAAAATACCCTGCCAACGGGAGCCCAGTTCATCCCCCAAAATTGCATTCCACCTCTGTATGTTGCAACTCTGTCACCGGAGTCTGTTTTCAGCAGTTCTATCCAGGATTCCCATGTGTTTTCATCGGGCCTTGCCTGCCGCATCGTAACTGCGGTAATGGTTCCATCGGGAGAAAGGCTTACAGATGTCGGCTGCGGGCTGTCTGTCAAGTGTCGTAGCGAAAGCGGCCCGACGGGTAACAGTGATGTTGACAGAGCACCCTGAAAGGCCTCTTTTTCAGTGAATACAGCACTAAAAGGAGCCTCCGCTGATTCACTACCGGTAACTACCTTCAGCACAACCCTGTGATGCCCACGCTCTAAATTCATATTGTGGTTTAATGTACCCGGGCTGTCAGCATCATCATTTAAATTTGCTTTTGAAGCCACACGGTTGCCATTTAAATAAAGAGAAACCGCTTTAGTTGTTTCAATTTTAATCGATGTTTCTATCCATCTCTCGGCACGCACATACGCAGCTAAATAATACACGTGATATTCATTTTCTTTCCCTGAATTAGAAAACCGAACGTCACTTCCCGCCTCCGTCCATCTCGAAGATGTGCCATTAAACTGAATACTTTCGCCAGCTACAGGATATTTGTCATCCCACTGAATATGTGGAAAATGTAAAAGATTAGCCAACTGAAAGCGCTCACCCCGAATATTCTCGACATCGTGAAATAAAGGTTTTTGAGCTATAAAAGGTCCCGACTTTAGCCAGGAATCAACTGTAAGTTCACTGTCGTTCGAATTTTCGGCTAAAGTACCTGTAAAGCTGAAAAATAAAAGTGAACAAATTAAAACGGGATAAAGTATAAGCGTATTTTTCATAGGGATGTGATCTTATTTTTAAGATAGTCTTAATAACCTGAATTATGAATAAAGTAAAGGTTTTTCTGCTCAATCTGCAAAAATATAGAAGCAAGAAAAAGTAAATTCGACAGGATTTTATTTTAAGATACCGAGTTGTTGTTTATTCGTTTTATGGTGAGATTATGCGAAATTAAGGCTTAGTAGAGTCGCAATGCTTTGCGGCTCTGTCAGGTGTCTGATATATCATGACAAGGGGATGCATCCCCTTGTTCCTGCCGGTACCATTCTTTTTTTTCTTTATGGTTGTCCGTGCATTTTCAGCCAATCCCTCCTTAAATTCTTTATAATAATGTCCATAATATAATTTATCTTTAATAGTTGAGTTTAAAATATATCTAACAAACGTATCCATTTGATTTGAAGAAACCCGAAATTTCGTTTCTGTTTTATTTTCATAATGCTGCCGATTATGCGGAAGCAATGCTCGTACCTTTTTTAGAATTAACCACGTTACGGGCAGAACTGGCAATTATTAATGATGGCTCAACAGACTCTACAGATGAAACCATCTCGTCTGTACTTGACCATTATGAGAATGAAAACACATTTTATTTTATAAATGACCGTAAAAAAGGTGCCGGACAAAGTCTGAATGAGGTTTTGTCGCAAATCAATGCACCTTGTTTTGCCATTATAGACAAGGTTTGTGTGGTTAATGAAGCCCGAATTTCTACATCCGTTTTGGCAATGCATGATAGCGGAAATCCTGTTAACCTATTCGGGAATAACGCCCACATTACCCGCCAATCTGTGCTTGAATCACTTGATGTTTTAAAAGCACCGGCTTCTTTCAATTTTTTATTCAACCTCGATTATATCCCTTCTGGAAAATGTTTTATTAATCCCTTCATTTCTTCAGCTCACGCTGCAGATTTATATCTAAGAATTCAACAATCTGATTCATTGGACCATGCTCAAACTTCGTTGCTTCCTTCCGATGACCAATTAGAAATTCAAGTAAGCCAAAAAGACTGTAAGGTTATTTTATTTCATTCAGATGAAGCGTTGCCTAATGAAGTTAAGATAGAATTACCGGCCAAAAAACCTGAAGCTATATCTGTTAAGGATATCGAAAAACTGTGGGAAAGGGTTTGTTACCTGAGACAAGAAGGCCATTATGCCGAAGCGCTTGATTTGTCTAATGAAATCCTGAAAGAAGACCCGGATCATATTGAAGCAGAAGACACAAAAATTTTCTTACTCGAAAGGCTTAACAGATATGTTGAAGCTTCAGAGCTGAAGTTTTTGAGAAAAAGGAAGAAAAATCACATCCCCGCTACAGATGCATCAAAAAAAGAAGATATCCTTGTGGCAAGGCCGGTGAACACAGAGCCCGAGCCGGAGCCGGAACAAACGTTTGGAAGTATCAGCGAAGAGATTGTTCACCAAGAAAAAGAAAATTTCAGAACAAGCATTGTAATTCCTGTGACCGGGTTAGGACTTCCATTTATTGAACCGTGTTTAATCTCAGTTTATGAGCATTGTAATCCCGAAAATACTGAGTTAATTGTTGTTGATAATGCTTGCCTGGACGACACCTACTCTTATCTGAATCAACTGAGGAACCAGAATTTCTTCAATATCAAGATAATCAAGAATTTGCGAAATGCGGGTTATGCGAGGTCTGTGAATCAGGGAGTTGAAAAGGCACGTGGAGAATTGATTTGT
Source organism: Balneolales bacterium (assembly GCA_007125355.1). GTDB lineage: Bacteria > Bacteroidota > Rhodothermia > Balneolales > Cyclonatronaceae > SLDG01. The sequence continues at coordinate 14,306 of SLDG01000345.1, forward strand.
GTTATGCACGCTGATATCATACTGGAATCTGACGCGCCCGGACTGTTGTCAGATATACTTGAGCAGCAACCAAGCGTAGGTTTACTTGGCACATTAACCGACCACACCATGAACCCCGAGCAAGCAAAAACACCAGGTGACAACCCGCTTTCTTTTATACCGGCGTTGTATATCGACAGTTTTTGCATGGCATTCAGGAAGTATGATTTCACACCATTCGACACAAATTATAAACAAGCGTGGTTCGAAGATGTTGATTTCTGCTGGCAGTTTAAACAAAGAAATCAGGAAACCTTCATAGCTGACGGAATTCAAGTAAGGCATTATTTGGGTGCGTTCACTGAATCTATGGGTATTGGATTCGACTCAGTATTATATCAGGATAACTTGTCTCATTTTAATTCAAAATGGGAAACTCCGGCTCCGAATATTAACGCTGATGATAACACTGATGAAATTGAAGAACTCATTATGTGGGGGCATGCTGTGAATATTTATCATCCCCATGAAAATGTCATTAACAGAGCCGCTGAAACTCTGACTTCTGAAACAAAGACTTCCATTCTGAATACAGATTTCGATCAACATGAGTTAACAGGACTTGTGCGGTTACTAATGGCTGTGGAACAAAGGGATTTATTGAGGCAGTTAGAAGAAAAGCTGATTGCGCCAATAGACAGCGCACTTCGCTGTGAGTTAATCCATTTCTATTACACCAAAAATGTCTATTCCCGTTGCCTGAAATACCTTGACCTTAATAAGGGAGAAGCTTCTCTGACAGACAAGTTATATAAACTTCGCATAGCTTGGAGCGAAAAAAAGCTTGATGAAGTCGGCGAAATGCTTACCTCGTTGATGGAAGAAGCGCCGGGGCATCCTGAGGTATACAAAATTGCTGGTGATTATCATTCACTTGAAAACCGTAAAGAAGAGGCAGAAGAGTTTTACACTTTAGCGGATCAGCTTGATCCGTTTCGATTCCCGTGGCCTGAGCCAGTTAAGTCAGAGTCTGGTGGATTCAAGCAAGCCAAGCAACCGAGCTAAATCAGCGGCTTTTTTCTCATCGTTCTGTTGTTGATATCCGTTAATGAGATTTCTAATGAAGCGGCTTAACATTTCTATTTCGGGTGAGCGCTTAAAATGAACCTCAGAAGGCTTTATCCCACTTTTTTTGAGGAACATGACGCATTGATCCTTTGTGAGGATACCACCTCCGTTAAAAGGATCGATATACAGCGTCCTTCCCCCGTCTGATTCAAACTTCACCAAAAAATGCAGGGGCATATTTACGCCTTGGAAGGGGAGTTTAAGGCGATTTGCGAGAAATAAAATAACCAATGCGAGTGAAAGCGGGATTCCAATTCTATTACTGATTACATGGTGCAGGTAGCTGTGCCGTGGATTCAGATAATCTGAATGGCATCCTTCGAAACCTTTTTCGGTGTAAAGATAATTAAGTACTGCCTGCATCCTACCTATTTGCGTAGAGGCGTTGCGGACTCGCGGCTCAAGATCAGTAGCCATAGAATCGAGCATCACCTTATATTGCCGGGTACGCATCGTCGGGTCGTCTAATCTGGAGAGCATAAAAATACCCTCTTCCAAATCATCCATATTATAAATCCCGTTATCCAAAAGGTTAAGAAACTCCTGCTGATAACCTGTAAAAGTTATGTCATGGATGATGTCTTTAATCTTTGTTTTAAGGGCGTCATCTTTAGATTTAGAACGATATTCATCCAACAGTGGAACAGAGGCTTCGCCAAGTTCATATAAGCGGCTCATCACCGAGTCGCGAACAAACTCGTCGGGGTCATCCATTAAAAAAACAAGAGATTCTATTTCGTTTCTTGTGGTTCCCATTTGTTTTCAGGGCTATTTAAATAATATAGCATTGGTATTAGGGTTTAACTTTAGCCTAATATTATCGAATAACAACAATTCTTCCTACACCTTTTTCATTCCCGTTCACGTCGTTTGCTACAATCAGATACACGCCGGATGCAACTTTATTACCATTAAAATCACGCACATTCCACTCAGCCCTGCCCCCTCTTGTGTTAAAACGGCTAACAAGCCTGCCGTCTACAGTAATAACGGATAACGTAGTTTCTTCAGAAAGGCCTTCTATATACACCGGACCAGAATTTTGATTGTATGAAAACGGATTGGGATAAACAAAAAGATCGTCCATGCTACGGCTCTCTCTTTTTACCACATCTGTATATGTTAGCAATCCATCGTTAGTTGCAATAAAAACAGTGCCGGTTTCATCGTCTATGGTTAACCCTGTAATATGATTCGAAAACAGAGGAGAATTTTCTGTAGTGAAGTGTTGCAAAACGTTTCTTCCTCCCTCATCAATCAGCCATAGCCCGTCATTTAATGTGCCAATCCATTTTTGATTTGCTGCGTTAACGGCCATTGCCGTAACATTAACATCTCTTAGTAAAAAAGGCGATGCAGCGGATGTATCCGCGTTAATCAGAAAGCTGGCTTGCCTATCCAGGTTAGAACCGGTAATAACGCGCTCGGGAAATATAAAACGGGCTACACCTCTGTTTGTGCCAATCCATACTTCACCCCTGCGATCCTGTACAATGGCATTTACTCTTTCATCGGGTAAATTTCCGGTGTTTGGGTTTGATGTAAGCCTGACAGCCTGCGGGCCATTTTCAATTGTTGTATCCCAAACTAACAAACCCCTGCCGCTTGCGAAAGAATCACCAATTCCTATCCATTTTTGGCCAAAAGAATCTACCATCAAATTCAGAAATCGGGTTCCAACACTAACAGCCGGCGGGTACGCAAATACATCCCACTCCTGAAGTTGCGGGCTGTAACGATACAAACCCTCTGAAGGTGAACGGTAGGTTGTCACCCAGACATCTCCCCTGCTGTCGGTATCAAGTCCTGATACAACCACAAAATTGGTGCCAACACCAATAGCATTTAGCGGCGAATTTTCGGCATCATATAAATTAATTTCGTTTGTATTCAGATTATGCTTAGCAATACCCCGCCCCCAGGTTCCGGCAAAAACATAGTCAGAAGTCGCAGTAGTTACAAAAGCACTATTAAAGTTATTTGATGCCAGCACATCATTATTTTCACTTCCATAAGCCTCCCACTGCCCATTTCTGTATATGTAATACCCTGTAAAGTCCAGATTTACACCAAATCTGCCCGGTGCGCTGCTGGTTCCGGCAACTTTAATATTCTCTGTTTTTGAGAAGCCGGTAAAAAAGTTTCCCGCCGGACCGCTTGGACGAATGAACTCAGGTTCAGCGTTTAGATTTGAATACCTCAGCAACCCATCACCACTACTACCCACGTAAAGTTCTAATGGATTTTGTGATGACACATATGCATCCAGAAACCGAACGCTATTCAATGCCGAAACTACCTGTGCAGAAACGCCATCGAAAAGTGTAACTACGGTGTTACTAACAGCGATAAGTTGCTGCCCATCATTAGTTTTAGAAAATTTTTGAACAACTCCCTGAAATAAAGTAGTGTTCGTCCACGTCTGGCTTTCAAAAAGCCTGTTCCCGTCTGGGGTTGCTGCGTAAATTTGGCCATCAAATATCTCAATGGCATTAACGCTGGTAGTAAGCGAACCAAGTTGACCCTGCCCGTCTGAGTTATCCCAATTTCCGGGTTCGATGAGGCTTCCATTTTCTGAGTTTCCGCCTGCAATTCCATTTGGTGTCGCCACGTAGATAGTTGTGCCGTCAATGGTGAAATCCAACGCGGCAGTGGCACGCTCAAAACGGCCGAGATTCACATAACTGTCGAGTACCAGCCTTCGGTCTGTGTCAATAATTATAAGTCCAAAGTCGGTTGCCGCATACAAATCTCCATCCTGAAATTTAAGCCTGTTTATTGCTTTGGCAGTAAAGTTTTGGTTCCGCCTGATATCATTCAAACTACGGAATGTGAAATTAGTGGGATTAAAAGACTGAATCGTGCCATCACCGTATCCAAGCCATAACAAGCCCGTTTCAACTTCATAAGCAATCGCTGTTGGTCGCAATCTGTACATGCCATCAACGGGAGTAATTGTTTCTATCGCACCATTTGGCTGCACAAAAAACATCCCACCGGCTGTAATTCCCCAAATATTCCCGTTTGAATCCTTCACAACTTCATTTACAGACAAAAACGAAGTTTCCGCGGTCCATGAACCTATATTTTGGGATATTGCCTGCGTTTGAAAAATTATTACGAGAGTAATGAACAAGCACATCAGCCTTGAGAATAACTTAAATAGAAGCACGTCGATTTTATTTAATATGGACTTTTTATGAATCATGAATCAATAAAACAATGGATAATCTTTGAATATAAGGGATTTACGACAAATCATTTAATAGTCTAACCTCCAAAGAATATCAATACCTGTTCGGTAATCATCACTGCCTGTAAAAATCAGCTCAAGATTTCTTCGCAACAAGTACTCAATAATAACCTGACTTGTCGGGTCTGAACTTAGTTCCTGAACAAGAGCTACGAATAATCTGTCACCAAAAAACTTACCTGCTTTTATGCTTGTTCCTGATGACGAATAATCAATTTCGAGTACATCAATCCCCAATCTTTCTGCCGTTAGCGACTCCAGGCGCTCTATGAGTAAATCAAGAGCGGCATCTGCAACAACAGCACCACCGGTTGCTCCGCCTGAAACTCCTTGCTCCCAGCCTGATAATGAGTTAAATGGCCTGCCGAAAAGGGTGTAACTGATAATATCCTGTAGTTCCATTTCAGGTTCACTCTCATAAGAGAAAATATTGTCATCCTGCAAATCTCCTCTGATAACATACCAAATGGTGATATCAGCCTCTCTGCGCAGCTCGTATTTAAGCCTGATATCCAGCTCGGGGTTATCCGGCGGGCCGCTGAATACAACAGACCCTTCATCAAGTATAAACCTTCTGCTTAACTGTGTTGCTCTTCCTCTTACGACATTTATGTCACCGAAGAGTTCAAGTTCCCTGAATGGCTCTTTTACTGCGTCTAATACGCCCTCTAATTCGAGCTCCAGCTCGGGCCGTGACCGATTCCTGATATAAAATCTACGGTCGATTCTAAGTATCATTTCTACATCGAATCGCTCGTAAAGATCTTCAAAAAAGGTAGTATAATCTATTTCATCTTCAAGAACCACTTGCTCTATTGGTGTGTCTCCAAAATTATCGAGGTAAATAAATCCTCTGTCCAACAAGATGTCTCCTGTTAGTTTTGGCTCATCGAGTGTACCTGAGAGTCGTGTTCTGAACGTAGTTAACACCTCGAGGTCGCGTGTGTGTGAAACCCTGAATCGTTGGCCATTTGCTGATAGTTCAAAATCTTCAATGGAAAGCCCATCGAGATTTATAAAACCAGACGCACTTAAACTCCCAACGCTTTCGGCATTAAGCCGCTCAAGAACTATTCTGTCGGGCTCGAATGTTAAATTGGCACGCATATTTCTTAGTGTAATATTGTTCTCTACAAGAAAAACACGCCCATCGGTAAATTCAAATGTTCCCGTCAAAGTCGGTTCTTTCATCTTTCCCCCAACAGCTATATCACTATTTATTCGCCCTCTCAGGTTTCTTGCCACGTCTCGATCCAGGAATTCGTTGAATACCGAAACATCAAAAGCAGTAGTTTGAAGATTCAGATCAATCTCGTCGTATTCTTCAAGTTCAGAGATAGCGAAAGAGCGCCAGTCAATATAAAATGGAACAGACCCATTTATATTTAAAGCGCGCTGTCCTAATGAGAGCATTTCAGAATCCATGTGCATTCTTCCATTATCATGCTCGTACCACATTCGTAAACCCAGAGAATCAATTCGGGCACCGGAAAGTTCTGCGTTTGTTAATATAAGATTTGTTTGAAGGTCTGGGCTGCCGGCCTTTCCGCTTAAATCTAATCTGCCTGAAACGAGGCCTTTTATTGAGGGTAGGCCCATATTTCTGTAAAACTGTTCAAAATTTTCGAGCTGAATAGGTTTAATTTCACCAAACCCTTCTACATTCTGCTCAAAAAAAGCTTCTGTAAACGTTTCAGGGTCACCCGGACTGAACGGCACTTTAAATTCTGCATCAACAAATAATGTGTCATTCCGATGCAGATTGAAATCACTACTAAGAAAGCCCGAATCTATACTTAAATTTAAATTTGCCAGATTAAATTCAAGGCCGTTATAGTCAATTTCTTCTAACTTTGATGTCAATTTTACTTTGAGATCATCCGAATCTTTGAAGGAAGCAAAAACGGTTCCACTGAAGAGGCCCTCTGCAATTGTTTCATTTAAAAATGTACGCTGAAGTGCTCCGACATTTATAAGCTGACTTTCTAAGAAGACCGTATTTTTGCTTTCCGCTGTTCTTGAGAAATGGAAATCGATATTGGCATCGAGTGTTGACCTGAGTTTGAGTGTGTCCATTTTAACAGCCAAATTATCTGTAATATCAATACGGAATGGCTCTAACAGATTAATTTCATAGTTTCTGTCTCTTACTGTTATATCTGAAGTCAAAATCTCGTACACATTTTCTGCAATATTGAAATTGCTTGATTGGGAATAAGAGTATTGGTCATCAATTGTGAAATCTAATTTAGCATTACCTAATATATTCGCTTCACCAATAATCAATTCTGTTATAAACTCCATTTTTTTCAGCTCAAATGTATCATATCTACTTTCTGATGCAGCAAGATTGAACGTTATCTCTGGTTCATTCTTAAATAAAATATCCACATTACCACTGATGCTATTAACTGCAAGATCGTCAGCAATGAGGCTTTCAAGTTGAAATATATTTTCGAGAATGACCAGCTCATCTTTGTAACGCATGATACCACTAAAGGTTCCGTCAACTTCTAATCTTTCGAGGCCTGCCAATGGAGCAAATGATTCAATGTTTAGAATTTGGAGCTCATACTCAAGATAATTATCCGGTTGGGAAAAATCTGTTGTATGAATTTTACCTAAAGCAACCCCACGAACAATGTCGCTTTCAAAAAAAGCATCTTGTATATCCAGGATTGTATCTTCAATTGCCAAAGAAACCATCGCAGAATCAACAGACTCACCGAGAATTGCTGATGGATTCATTAAAATAAAAACTTCGGCTTTTAGTGTCTTTAAGTCGGCTCCCGAACCTGTTATATCGGCAGTAAAATTGAGATCCGTATCCAGGCCATCGATTAGTGCCAGCTGCTCAAGGTTCAGCTTAACAACTTCAAGAGATGCACTCCATTCAGGGATATCTGATTTCCATTGAAGAAGGGCAAATTCTGATTGAACTGACGCTTCATTTTTATTCGTAAAAAATGATCCTATTAGTTTTTCTGCAGTTATTAGAGCATTGAATTCAATAGAATTAAATTGATACTTGTCAAACCGGGGATTTTCAGATTTTAAATTTATCACCCATGGTTTTGTTCCGGGTTCAATACCATTGCCGCTGAGGGCTAACCTGCCGCTGATGTCGGTGTTCAGTTCATCATCCAATAAAAAATAGCCTGCATTCAGATTTCTAAAATTTGTATTAAGATCCCATGCCATATTTTTTTCGAAATCAAAAATTTCAGAAGCCACTAACCGTGACTCTATGCTTTGACCGGGAAATCTAAGAACTGCATCAAATTCAAAATCAGACGAACTCCATTTAAAGTCGCCGGCTACTCCATCTAATCCAATGCCATCAATAATGCTTTCCCCAATGGTAAGTTTACCCGACAGTGCGCCTTTTTCAAGTTGGCTCAAATACACTAATCCATCCCCCTCTAGTGTAACAGCACCAATAGTCGCTTCAAAGCGTAAGTCATCTGTTAGATCATTCACTCGAAATTCCGTTATTTCAACGGTAAATTGCCGTAACAGCGGCTCAGGCAATATGCCGAACCCTGCTATAAATGTTATCCCAAAAATATCGCGAGCCGTTAGATGCGTGATTAATTCGGCATTCCGGAATTCTCCGTCGATGGTAAGCTGCAGGCTTGCAGAATCGAACGCCGGCAGCCCATCTATGTA
>SLDG01000087.1 GCA_007125355.1 Balneolales bacterium
AATATTGAATGGAGAAATTTTGTCACGGACAGCGAAAATCCATATTTCAAGACAGCAGCGGAGATAGAAAATTTATTAATTGAAGCCGGCATTACTCCCGAAAAAGAAGTGGTGACACATTGCCAAACCAATGTACGCGGTTCGCACGCCTATTTCGTGCTGCGTTTAATGGGATATGAGGGCGTCAGATCTTTTGAAGGTTCTTGGTCGGAATGGGGCAATCGGGCAGATACGCCAATAAATCGATAATTGGTTGTGCGGTAGAGTTATTGGAAGCTTTTCACCAGTGATATGTCAAGGCATTGTTGTACAAAAAGACCTGTCAGGTTTTTGCGCTTAGGTAATTATTTACAATAAAAAGACCCTTAAAACCTGACAGGTCTGTGGCATATTAGATTTGAATTGACACCAGAATTTAATGGTGATAACTTTTTTCTGGTTACAGTAAATTAGTTAAATAACTTGATATTAATCAATTTGGAATTGCAATCGTAGTATCGAGTGGGGCTTCGTTGTGCCTCCAAAATTTAAAAGTGTAGGTATTGCCCGGGACAACATCCAATGTTATGCTTGTTTCCAATGAGCTCATTGCAGGGAAGCTTGGGCCAGTTGGACGGATTCCCATAAACTGTATATGATAATCAGGGGCATCGAAATCTATTTTTGGGTTTGCCAGTTTCCATCCTGAACTTGTAACACCAACTATTACATCAAACGAAATTTTCTCATTGTTCAGTTCGATATTCTGGATTACACCTGTTGAAACCGGCCAAATTTCTTCATCAATCTTCGAATTATCAAAGATACACGATAAAAAAGTGATTGATACAAACGTTAATATGAGTATCGACTTTGATGTTTTCATTTTTGATGTTTTCATTGTGGTGTTATGTCAACTATTGGTAAGACAAAGCTTTCAGAAAAATGTTGAAGTTCATTAAAAAATAAGAAATTAGATATTAAAATCCGTTGTACTTCAATCGTGATAAAACTGAAGAAAATTGAGGAATCAACAATTAAGTTGCAAAACCCTCAATACAACGAAGCCAATTCACTCAACCGTTTTTGTGCTTCGTTTTTTAAGTGGGGGAGGTTGGGATTAACGGAGTTGATTACATTTCTGAAACTTTCGGCAGCGATCATTTTTCGTCCTGTTTCTACAGCTGTTTTACCGTGGTAATACTGGAAAATGATGTTATCGGGACGCATTTCTATAAGCCGGGATGTTTGTCTGAATGCGTCTTCAAATTCTTCTTCATTCATGTAGAGGTAGGTGAGAATCATGAGTGCATCCAGGCTTACAAAACTGTCTGAGGAGGCTGCCCGTTCTAATAACGAGATGCCTTCATTCCGATCGCCCGAAATGCCTGCAAAAGAAGTAGCCCAGCGGATTTCACGGGGGATTGTTCCCATCATGTAATTGAAAATTCCGCGTCCGAGAAGCGCGTTAGGGTCATCGCTATTCATGGAAAGGAGCTGCCGTGTGAATGAGAAACCTGTCATCCCGCTTCTGATTGCAATACGATATTCTTTTTCATTAGCCGCAACAAGACTTCTGTAACCGTGTAATCCGCTTAGTAGTAAAACTGAAGATGTATCTCTCGTTGCTGAACGAAGTTTTCTGTCTGAAACGCGTATAGCTGTTTCAGACCTTGTCAGAAACTCTTGTGCTACTTCGCTGTCATTCCCTCCGAAAAAATAATTCCAGAATGGAATCATAGAAAAGAAAAAATGAACTGTGGGGTCATTTTCATCCAGCTTTTTGAGCTCATGGAGATATTCTTCCGCTTTTTCCCAGTCGCTGTCATAAAAAGCGTTAATGGCTGTGTTTAGCTTTTCTTCAAATAGTTGATTTTCATTGGAATGGTTCTCGCCCATAGCTGCAGATGCAAAGAGGATTAAAAAAGAAACAAGAAAAAAGAAGCGGTTCATAAATGATAAAATAGTAAAGGTATTCATAGCCGTTTAATGACTCATGAACGTATAAAACGGTTGTCTGTTGCGATTATTAATAATGGAGTAAATAATTTATAGTCAGAAAGTTATGCCGCAATGCCTTCAAGTTTAAGAAGTATTTGATTTATTCTTCGAAATTTCCGGCTACAATTTTGCCTTCTGTACTGGCTACGGTAACAGCTACGGCGGCATCTCCGGTAATATTTACTGCGGTTCTGCACATATCCAGAATGCGGTCGACACCAAGAATGAGAGCAATACCCTCAACGGGTACTTGCACAGAATTAAGTACTATAACGAGCATGATAATTCCGGCTCCCGGAACTCCTGCAGCTCCTATCGAAGCCAATAGCGCAGTTAATACAATAGTTAATTGTTCAAAAATTGTCAAATCCATGCCAACGGCCTGAGCAATAAATACCGCCGCGACAGCCTGATACAAGCTGGTTCCATCCATATTTATAGTGGCGCCAACGGGTAGTACAAAGCTCGAAACTTCTTCGTGCACACCCAGATTTCGTTCAACGCGCTCCATGGTTACCGGCAATGTAGCCGCACTCGAACTGGTACTGAATCCCAAAAGCATTGCGGGACGTATCCCCCTGAAGAATTCGCTGAGCGTCATATTGCTGAAAATCTTGAAGAGAGAAGTGTAGACGATAAATAAGTGCAGAAGCAGGCCAAAGATAACAGCCGCTGAATACCAGCCAAGGGCTTTAAGCAACTCAAGTGCTCTGCCGAGATCGTCTCCGGCAAGGTCAATTATTACCGTAGCGAGCAATGCGAAAACGCCATAGGGAGCAAGAAGCATAATAAAGTCAACAATTTTAATGATCACTTCATTAAAAGCATCAAAAAAATTAACGAGCATTTCACCCTGTTTTTTATTGATTTGAATAATGCCTATGCCAAGCACAATAGCGATAAACACTACCTGAAGCATGTTGGAGTTATCTATAAAAGCCTGAATTACATTCTCTGGTACAATATCAATTACAGGTTGAAGCGGGCGGCGCTCAAGTGCTTCTTCAACAGAATCTTTTCGTTGTTCTACGTTCTCGCTGTAGCTTGCCATCAGCTCGATACGGGTTTCTTCCGGCAAGGCTTTTCCGGGTTGAATCACATTTACAACAATAAGCCCGATGGTAATTGCGCATACGGTTGTTGCGGCATAAATCATTATCGTTTTACCGCCCATGCGCGAGAGCTTCGTAATATCATTGAGTTTTGCAACACCTACAACCAACGAAGCCAATACAAGGGGGATGGCAATCAACTTCAGCAAATTGACAAATATTACACCGACCGGCTCAATATAGTTTTTTGTGAAGTCGTTCAGGCCGGTTTGGGTAGACATCAAACCCCATAAAAGCCCTAAAAGAAGGCCGATTATAATTTGCCAGTGAAGTTTTTTATACCAGGGCATAGGTAAATACATTAAATATGATAGCACTTAGGGCGCTTCCAATTCCGGCGGCGGCCCAGTTTACAGAGTTGTTGCCGGGTTTAAATTCTGTGGTGCCTATTTTTATTATTCTTTCTTTGTATTGGAAATATGATCCTAAATAAGAATCTGCCATACAGCCTGCAAAACCACAGATAAAAATGGTTACTGCTGCGAAAATAACATAAGCGGGTTCAAAAAAGAAAACAGTTAATGCCAGTAAACCGGAACCCATAAGTGCAGAAAAAGTGCCGGCAATACTTATACCGCCATCTGTTCCAACAGAAACTCGCTTAAAATCAGAAATCAGCCATACTTTTCTATCCGACGAGTAACTACCAATAAGAGTAGCCCAGGTATCTGATGTAGCTACAGCAAGTGCGGTAACCGCAGCAACGTAAGCGGTTGAGAGTCCGGTTAAGAACCAAACCATCAATAAAGAAACAAACCAAAATCCATTTGCCCAAACTTGTTCGGCTTTTCTGCGTTCAGACAGTCTTAGTTCAGCTTTATTTGTTGGAGAATCAAGAAAGGAGCCAATGAAATTGCTGCTCATGAAAAAAATCAAGAGGTAAAGAGTAAATTCCCACCCGCCGAAGCCGAGTGTAACCGTACCGATAACGGTTGCTGCCCGTTTGCCGTCTAAACTCAGCCACTTGAATATAAAAGAGATATACGAGACGATTGCAGATAAAACAAATGCAAAAATAATCTGGAACTTATCAAAAGGCCCGGCTGCGAGAATAAACACCAGAATGATGACAAAATAAAATGCATAGTTCAGTAACCTTACTATCACGCAGGATTCTCCATTTTAACCTTTATCAGGTTGTAGTTCTGTTGTTTTTACGATTATTCCGTATCCGAATGTCAGGAAACCGGCAAAAATAATCCAGGGGGCGATAAATAATGAAATAAATCCGTTTATTTCGTTTTCAAGTCTCATAATTAGAAATCCAAACGAAACAAGTGCAAAGCCTGCCAGCATAAAGAGATAATTCTTTTTATTGAATAACATCACTGTTTCTTTGGCTTTACGCGAACCATGTCTGCGTCTTCTGTTCTTTTCCATAATTGAATTAGAAGTTTAATATTAATTTTAGTCGGGAATTTATTACATTTAATCCTTACATGCATGTATTCTTTGCAAGCAATTTAATTTTCAAAAACGTCAGCGCTGTTATCAAATTGTAAAATGAGAAAGAACTCATTTTGTTTAGAATCTTAAACTGTTAATTTAGGTTCATAGCTGATTTGAACTATCAAGATGTGTTCTTTAAGCAGAAATTTAAGCAACATCAATACAAACAACATTGAATGAAACGCATAAAGCTACTAACCTTTCTTCTTTTTATCTTTTTCTTATACCCCGTTCAGTCCGATGCTCAGCAAGTTTTTGAGAGAAGGGCAGTTGAAGTAAGTAATTTGGGAATTTCCTACTCAAATGTGGGAACGATAGGCCGTCCGAATGTCAGAAATGTACCTCTTGGCGTTCCAAGTATGGAATATCCCAGAGGCTCAGGAACAGAGCACTTGTTTGAGGCGGGAATTTGGCTTGGTGCGGTTGTTGATGGAGCTATCAGGGTATCCTCTTCTGCTATAACAAATCCATCAGGCTATTCTACCGGAGCCGCCGGGTTCGAATTTACAAATGATGGTACATTATTCGGTGAGCGTTCAAGCTTGACAGATTCTCCGGAGTTCAGCCCTAATGCAATCAGCCATCAGGATTTAATCGCGGAGTTTTCAGACCGCAGAACTACAGTGGGTGGGCAGCCAATTTCAGGACACGAAAATCCGTTGTTTGCTGATGTCGTAATGGAAACATATAACTGGAATTTTGGCTTCGCGGAAGCGCTTTCCATTGTAAGGTATGATATAACAAATAACGGGAATTCTGCCTGGGAAGACTTTTACTTCGGCTTGTATTCTGATATGGTTGTACGTAACGTAAATACCACCATTGAGACGGGTAGCGAATTTTTCAACAAAGGCGGTACCGGGTACATCGACAGCTTGTATGCTTTATATGTGTTTGATCGGGGCTCGTTCGATAATCCCCGAATAAATACCTATGCAGCTACAGTTATTATGGGTTCTGAATACAGGGGGGTAGAATTTCACCCCAGAAGAGCAGAACAAGTTGAAGCTGCCGGTAAAGAAGTACCAAGAGTGAGTCCTGATTATTGGCTTTTTGGAGCCGGTACCGGTGAATTTACGCGTCCAACTGACGATCTTGAGCGCTACAACAGAATGGCAACAGAGTGGCCGCTCGAACAAAACCGTTTCAGATTAAGAGATGATGGTGTCAGTGGACAAGGAAACTATATTCAGTTGAATTCTATAGGCCCATTTGAAGAGGTAGCTATAGGTGAAACCATCACAGTTTACATTGCATTCGTAACCGCGCTTATGCCGGATGAGTTTCAGGGCTTAATTCCCGGTAATATTGGGGATGTCGATCAACTTGATAACGATCAATCGAGAGCAAATCTTTTGGCAAATATTGATTGGGCGTACCGCTTATTTGACGGACAGGAAGCAGAAGATGGTTCAAGAATACGTTTTCTTGTTCCTGAACCACCGGAAGTACCAAGAATGAGAGTAGAGCTCGATGCCGGTGTGGTTAGTGTCTATTGGGATAATCGAGCTGAGTTCTCAGTCGATCCGGTAACAGGTGAAGAAGATTTTGCGGGATACAGGTTATATAGGTCTAAACTCGGTGATGATATCAGAGGGACTATTGCCTCAAGTGCACAAATGCTACGCGAATGGGATTTACCTGATTCTGGTGTAGGCTTTGGTACCGGTTTTGATGAAATCAGGCTCGATGAACCGGTTACATTCCCCGGCGATCCGGTAGAATACCACTATCGTTATGATATTTCGGGCATGCTTAGCGGTTGGCAGTATTTATTTGCTGTTACAGCTTTTGATGAAGGTGATGAGCGGACTGATCCTCTCGAAACAAGTATTAATGCCAATGCAATAAGAGTATTCCCAGGTACCGCACCTAACGAAAATTTTGGCAGCAGCGATGAAGAATATCGCGTGGGAGTGTATCCAAACCCATACAGAATTAATGCAGCCTGGGATGGAGCTACACCTTTTACCAGAAAAATTATGTTTTATAATCTCCCTGCAAGAGCACAAATTCGTGTCTACACACTTGCCGGAGAAATAGTTGCGACTCTTGATCACGATGCTGAAACCTACACCGGAGATATCCGCTGGTTCAATAATTTCAGCTCTTCAGACCGCATTTTGCCGGGCGGAGAACATGCCTGGGATCTATTAAGTGCAGCAAATCAGAATTTGGCTACAGGATTATATCTGTACACTGTTAAAGACCTCGACGGTGGTAATGTTCAACGAGGCAGATTTGCGGTTATTAAATAACCTGCAAATTTGCTTTCAGAGGCAAAAAAAGTAAAATTAACAAACCAAATAAACATTATGTTTAAAAAACTACAGTACTTAACAGCAGCAATTTTGGTTGTAGTTATCATGTCGGCTGATATGCTCTTTGCACAGCAGCAGGTCATGATACGCGACCTTAATACATACGATGTGGAACTGACAAGTCAGGCTGTTTTGCCAGACCATCCGCTTGTAGGTGTCGATGTTACTTTCGATGCCGTTATCGTGTCCTACCCTCGAAACTCAGGCCTTGCCTCAATAACTGCTGCAGGCCAACCGGGCAGATTGCACGTTTTTATTGCTGATACACAAGCAATAAGTGAAGGACTTGACGGTAACTTCATGCAAATTGTAGAAGATGCCCCCGAGCAAGTAAACATTTTAACCGGTTTAACAAGAGGTGACGTTGTAAGAATAGAGGGAT
>SLDG01000347.1 GCA_007125355.1 Balneolales bacterium
AAATGGTTCAACGAAAGCCAAAGATTTAATACCCTTAGATGAAACAGACTTCAGTGACTTCTAGATTACCCCAGATAAACGATGAGAGTGGGTTCTTGTAAAAAAGGCCCGCTCTTTTTTTTTGTACTAACTACCCGTAAAGTTTGCTCTTATCACCATTAAAATGAAATTGATTCACTAAGGCGCAAATACAGTTGATGGATATGACAGTCATGCAAGCACCAATGTCATCCCGCAAGCGCCTGCATTTCCGTTAGCTGGAAACCATCTCTGAACTCAACGGCGCTGTGCGGGATCTTCCAGCTATGAAATTGCTCACTGGCTTTATCCAAGTTAGTTGGTAGACATGCCTGGCAACATTGCCCGCTAACGCGGATTCGGGTATCTCGACATGTCAGGCTTGGAAGATCCCGCACAACCCACAGGCGCTTTCCCACTTATTGAGATTGGAATTTGGGCTTCGATAATCGGGACAAGTTTTGCGGGATGACATGTGGCTTGACCTAAGACAGTTAATACAACTCTGTCATTAGTAGCGGAATGCCGGTTCGGTAAGGCGGTAAAAGCAATCAAATTAATCAGGCATGTAGTCGAATCAGTGATGATAGTGGCTTCAAGTTATTAAGGATGGTATCCATTTCAGGCTATGGTAGAGACGCAAAATCTTGCGTCTCTACTGTGTGCCATAGCCAAAAATGGTTGATTATATTGCAATTAAAACAAGGTATTCAGACTTGGCCTGGCGTGTCCCAATTATCGGGGAGCGGAGTCCAAGGGTTGGTGGATTAGGCTTGAATGCGCTACCTGATTGTGCAGAAAGTCCTTCAAGAGACATTATTTACAACACAGCTGATGGCGACCATGGTAGAGACGCAACGCATTGCTTCTCTACCAGTGGCGACAATGCAGGTAAATAATAGATAATAAGTTATTTACACATAAAAATACAAAAAAAGAGGTTCATCTAAAAAATCGGGGCACATTAAAAATCTGGCAACGATTGCTAACGGATTTGACTTATAAACACTCCGAGGTTATGCAACCAATCCTTCGAGCTTGTCCTGCTGCGTCCCGAGTATCGGAGAGCGTAGTCGAAGTAACGCCGAGATATGCATCTTAGCTTTTGTACGCTTCGGGGCTCGGTTGCTCAGGATGACGATGCTTAAAAAAACACTTTTTTTGAAGTATTTATAAATAAACAAATAAGCGGAAAAACAATATGCTAACACCTCAAAATAAAAGCCTCCCATAAAAAACCGACTTTGCTGGTTTTAGGTCATTATTTATCTCTTTAGAATAGTTAAGATTTTCTTATAAAGACCGATAATAAAGAGAGTATCACATTGATTTAATAACAACACATAATCTTACAAGCTATGGAAATGGATAGTATGGTTCATACAGAAACTGCCGAAGTCAATGCAAACATTAAAGGTGGAAAGTTTCTAAGTTTTTTTATTGGTAAAGAAGAATATGCCATTGAAATTCTAAAAGTTCAGGAAATTATCGGGTTGATGTCAATTACCCCTGTACCCAAAATGCCAAGTTATATTAGAGGGGTACTTAATTTAAGAGGGAAAATAATACCCGTAATGGATTTAAGGATGAGATTTGGTTTCCAGTCTGTAGAGGATACAGATGAAACCTGTATTATTGTTCTGCAAGAGGATGGTTATAAGATGGGTGCCGTAGTAGATAAAGTTTCTGAAGTAGCAGATATTTCAGGCTCGGCTATTGAACCTATTCCTACTGTTGGCAGAGCAGAAAGAAATGAATACCTCGCCGGAATTGGTAAAATAAACGATACCGTAAAGCTCATTGTAGATGTGCGAAAGGTCTTATTCGACTCTCAGGTTGATATTGCTTGATAAAAGGGATGTGACCCAAATGGCTGTTTTGTAACCTCACTAAACTTGGTATTAAATCAAATGGTACCGGCATAATCAAAAAACTTGCTATTGCATATCAAACCATAATTTACCATTGTAATTGAGTTATGTCATTTACATCTCTTAAAAATATAGCCTATAGTAACAATGCAGGATGCTAAAAAACCGGTAGAGAAAGTCTGGAATTTCGAAGCGATGATGGAGAGAATGTTGCAAGACCAGGACATGGCTGATATCATAATAGCTCATTATCTGAAAGATATGCCAGCACAAATGAAAGAACTAAATAAGTGTATTAATGATAAAGATATTAATCTTGTTCAAAATAAGTCTCATTCAATCAAAGGTGCTGCCGCTATGATTGGTGCAGAAGCATTTGGTAAAATAGCCTCTGGTATCGAAAAAGATGCCATTAATGGTGATATAGATGCGATTAGGGTGATGCAGGGTCTTTTGAAAGAAAAGTATAATGAATTAGAAAAGTTGTTAACTGAATATTTAAAAAAACAATGAAATAAGAGTATGAGAATTTTAGTTGTAGAAGACGATCTTACCAGCAGAATGTTCTTGCAGGAACTTTTGAGTAAACATGGTAACGTACATGTTGCTATCAATGGTGCCGAAGCTACAGAGGCTGTACGTATTTCACTTGAAAATGGCAAACCTTATAATCTCATTTGTCTCGATATTATGATGCCTGAGATGAATGGGCAAGAGGCACTACGACACATTAGAGCTATGGAAGAGGAAAACGGAATTCTTTCTTCTAAAGGTGCTAAGATTATTATGACAACGTCGATGGCAGATTTAAAGAATGTGACTGAAGCATACAAAAATCTGTGTGATGCATATATAACAAAGCCTGTTAATGGCAATAAATTATTAGAAGAAATCAGAAAGTTTGAGCTTGTCGTTTAACCAGAAGTATTGGCATCCGTATGATAGTTAAACTTAACCCCGATTATTCACCAAGAAAAAATCTATAAAAATATTGGGCATGAGTAATGTTTTAACTGTCAAGTTTAAAATAAAAAGTACTGCCAGAATTTAGTATACTTTCAGCCCATATACTGCCACCGTGGCGATTTACTATACGTTTTGCTATAGATAATCCTATTCCACTACCGGAAAACTCATTTTCCGAGTGGAGGCGTTGAAAAGGCATAAACAGCCTTTCTGCATACTCCATGTTAAATCCAACACCATTATCACGTATATAAAAAGTTTTTTCACCATTAATTATTAATGATGAAAACTCAATAAGAATATTATTTTTTTTCGTGGAATACTTAATGGCATTCCCTAAAAGGTTTTGTAGTAAAAGTTCGGTCATGACAGGATCGGCTGTAACAGTTAAATTAGAATCAATTTTAAACTCTACCTTTTTACCCGTTATAGGAGTTGACTCAAGCAACATTGAAACTACAGAATGAGCCATTTGGGTAAGATTAATATCTTTTCTATTTATGCTAACTGTGCTTAGGCGAGAAAGGTCTAACAAGTCATTTATTAATTTAGACATTTTTTTAGAGGCTGCTTGAATACGCTGAAGATATTTATGACCTTCTTCGTCAAATAATGAGCTGTAATCTTCTCTTATAATTTCCGTAAACCCTTCAATACTTCGTAAGGGAGCTCTTAAATCATGAGAAATACTATAAGTAAAAGCTTTAAGTTCTTCGTTCAGTTGCTCAAGCTTTCTCTGGTAGTCAATAATTTCAGTAATATCTGCCGATGTGGAGTCTATTCGTGTAGGCTTACCTTCAGCTGAGTAAACAAGTTTGTGGGTTATTTTAACCACTTTCTTTTTCCCGCTTTTGGTAATTATAACCTGTTGTCTTTCATGCTGTCCTTTTTCAAATATTTCTTCAGATGCTTTTTCAACAATCGGCCAATCCTGCTCAGGGTACAGTTTTTTCCAAAGCTCCGGATTCGTTTGCCAGTCTCTTAACGAATATCCCGTAAGGCTTACAGTGGCATCATTCATGAAAAGATATTCCAAGTCTAAATTGCGCGACCACATTGCAATGTCAACGTTATTAAAAATCTCCTGAATTTTTTTGTAGATATCTTCTTTGGCATCCTGTAGCTCCTTTTCATTGCGCATCTTCTGTAGCAGGTCGCCAATAATATTAGCTATTATTTGTAAACCTTGAATGTGCTCTGGTGTCCAAGTGTAAGTTGAGTTTACTGCATCGAAACCTAAAATACCCCAAATCAGTCCTGGTTTTTTAATTGGAATAAACAATAGTGATTTAATTCCCTGACTGTTAAGTAACTGCTTCTCAGCCCCTGCTTCCACGGGTAGTTCATCGATATCCGGAATGTGTATAAACGGGCTATGTTGTATCTGCTCTTTAAACCAAGGCAGAACATTCATCGGGATGTTTTGCAGGTTGTCTTTTTGAGGATTTACTCCATCTGTACACCATTCATGCGTATTTGAGATGGTTTCTACATTATCTTGAGACAAAAACAGGTAAGAACGATCTGCATCGAAAAAATGACCTGTTTTGCGGAGCATGTTATCAATATCTTCATCAAAACTATTACTTGTAGTGCGAACCAAAGATGATGAAACTTCAGCAATAATTTTCTGTAACTTCAAATTTCTCTGCAGTTTACAGTTAGCCTCTTCATTGTCTTCCATCAGGCTAAGCAACCTTTTTAGATTGATCTCTGAATTTAATTCATTTAGGTCATGGCCAATACAAAGAATGCCAATTGGATTCTTATTTTCGTCATGCAACAAAGAAAATTCCCACTCCGTCCAATAGTACACATTACTTTTTTTATCAGGTTTTCTAAGTTGAACAGTTACTTTTTTGTCTGGCTCTTTTATACACGTATAGGCTGCTTTGTTCGCTAATTCAACATCATCTTCATGAATAGTTTCATGAAAAGGGCGGCCCAATAAATGCGGGTCTAAAAATTCAAAACACTTTTTAAATAGTTCATTGACAAAAATATAGTTGCCATTTAAGTCGGTTACAATAACAGAATAATTATTGGAGTTTTTTAGGTATTCAGGTAAATCAATAGAAAAATTGGCAGATGCATTCATAGTTATAAGTGCTTTAGTATGTATTTCATCGCGTACTTTTGTAAACAATACCTCTACCAATTTCCAGAGATAACTTATTGATCTCTTCTTTTAACTCAAGTATTCGATCTTCTCTTTTTGTCATAAGGCGATTCATGCGATTGGTATTTTCGTAAAGTTCATTTAGCATAAGTTCGGCTTTTTTTGTTTCTGTTATATCAAAAACTATACCGGTTACTAATAGTGCCTTGTCACTATCAGTCCATTTTGCAACCTTCCCTTTATAATTGACCCATATAAAGTCTCCATTTTCCTGTTTTATGCGCAATTTTATTTCAATAGTATCAATTTCCTTATTTATCAGTTGGGTTAGCTGTTTTTTGTAGGGTTTTACATCATCAGCATGGATAAATGACAACCATGTATTGTAATCTATGGTTGTAATGCCTATGGTTGTGCGCCCTAATATTAAAGCCATTACCTCACTCATTATAAACTCATCAGATTCTGCATTCCAATGCCATGTTCCTACATTTGATGTATCTAAAGGTAGTTTATACGTTAACTTCGTTTTCCTTAGTTCAGCCTCATCTTTTATTAAAGAGTCTATGTTCTTTGCGGTAATACACATGCCAAGTAATTTGCCATTATTCAGATAAACAGGATATTGAGTTATTATAAAGTTATATTCATTAAACTGTGCCTGATATGTAATTATTTCACCATTAAAAACTTTGGCGCTTTCCTTTTTTAATTTGATCGAATCAGCCGGTGAATAAAAATCAAGATATGAGTCCGATTCATATATCGGTTTACCAAATACTAATTTTGCATTTTCTACCGCTTTTTTATTAACCAATAAAACTTTGTAATCAGTATCTAATAAAACGATTCCATCATTACTGGAGTTGAGTATTGATTTAAGTTTCGTTTCTGAGTATTCTAACTGTTCCTCTTTTTCTTTTCGCTCAGTATAATCTATACCGATACACTGTATTATTGAAGGTTCTCCCTCCTCATCTTTTATAAAGCTGAAATCCCATAAAGTATAGGCTAATTTTCCGTTTTCAAGTGGTTTTCTCAGATCAATTTGAAATACCTCGTTGGGCCTTCTATATAATTCCTCAATCACTTTTGCGGCTATTTCAATATCCTTATAATAAATTGATTCTGTAGCATTTACTCCTATGTAATTGTAGGTATTGCCTTTTTTGTATAAATAACCGAATTCATCAAGGTACTTTTCATTGGCATAAAGATAATTACCTTGCAAATCTAAATGCATAAAGTAACAAGTTTGCAGCTTTAAAAGGCTTTGCAACCAAGATTTTGTTTCTTCGACTATTTGGTGCTTAATATGTATTTCTGTAACATCAAAAACGGCAACTATCGATTCTGTAACATTTTTATTTTTATCAAAAAGTGTTTTTATTGTAATTAAGGCCTGCAAATGTGAGCCATCTTTTTTTAAGAATTCAACCCGATGCTGGCCCGTATATTCTTTTTTAAGGTTACTGAAGTTTTTTTTAACGCTCTCTTTTGACGTGTCTGCCACGAAAGCAGCGATATGGCGGCCACACATTTCTTCAGCAGAATAGCTTAGTTTTTCACAAATACTCTGGTTCACAAAAATTATATATCCATTTTTATCAACCTGACAAATTCCCTCACTAAGATTTTCGACCAGCTTTTTATACCTTGACTCATTCATTATAATTAGCCTATTCAAATTAGTTGTTTATGCTGTGCAAATACCTGACTTTGATTTAAATCCACTTAATTTTATCTGATGGGTTACATATCAAGTCTGTTCAATCATTACAAAAGCTAAAATCTTTCGTTCATATAAACCATATAATTGCACTGCGTTTTGAACAGAGTGGCACTTTGTATTACTAATCTATGCACCAGACAAAGCAATTCAAACCATCCATACTTTGTGAAACTCTGTATTTTTTCTATGCTCTCTGCGGTTAAATAAAACAGTACCGTTTTTTAATCGAACTCAGATTTATAATGTAGTATTATATTATGAAGCTACATTATAATTAAAAAACACCTATATAGCATAAATTAATTAGCTTTTTTGATTTGATGAATTTTAACTACAGTTTGTTAATAAGAAAGCTTTGTGAAATCCTTTATTAGTGCGTCTTTTTCCTTGTCAAAAAACTTGAATCGCCCGAATTATGCCCACATAATGAAATTTAAAGTTTAACCCGAATTATTCACGAAAGTATAAAAATTAAAGCATAAACTATTGAATACTATTGATATAGATAAATACTTTGTTCGCTCAAATTTGGGTAAATTAAAAGATGAAGCGCTCCGCTGTTGAAAGTTGAAACCTCAGTTCGATTTAACCCGGATTATTCACCAAAGCCTGCCCTGACTATTTCGGGTTAAGTCTTCCCGTATTCTTTTTGATTGGGGAAATATAAAACCCTTAAAAAAAATTTTGGTAAATAGAGATCTTGCTATACTTAGTCTAAAGGGAACTGTAACTTAACATTTAAGCCACCTGTGGAAATATTACTAAAGCTAATTTGACCATTCAACTGACTCACAAGACCGTGGATAATGGTATATCCGTAGCTATTTGGATCATTTATTTTATCTAAGTCAGATACTCCTTTACCATTATCAGACACAGACACGTGAAGTATTTTTCCTTTACTTTTTATTTTAACTGATATTAAGCCTTCAGTTTGTTCAGAAAAGGCGTGCTTCCAAATATTAGTTAGTAGCTCGTTCATAAGCAGACTGAATGGTACAGATATATTCAGGTCGATGCTTGTTTCATCTGAATCTATAGTAGATTTAATATCTTTGCTGTCAACTTTAAATATAGATTCTATGTTATCAGAAATGTTTTCAATCAAATCACGGAGTTTGATTTGAGATACATTATCATTAGTGTATACTAATTCATGAACTATAGCCATAGACTTTACACGTGTTTGAAGTTCACGAATAATCGTTCGAGTTCTTTCATCCAAATCACTAAACTCAATTTGCAAACCAAGCAGGCTGTTGATGGTAGCCATGTTATTTTTTACCCGGTGGTGTACCTCCGATAGTAAGACATTTTTTTCTTTTAAGCTTTTTAAGATAGCTTGCTCCGCATTTTTAAGCTCTGTAATATCCTCTTTTACCGCAAGATAGTGAGTGGTATTTCCGTCGAGGTCAATAATTGGCGAAATACTTGCCATTTCCCAGTATAATTCACCATTTTTCTTTTTATTAAGAAGTTCGCCACGCCAGGTTTTTCCTGTAATAAGATTTTTCCATAACTCTTTATATGTTTGCTTAGGTAATTTGCCGGATTTAAGAATATTCGGATTTTTCCCAAATGCTTCTGCAATGGAGTAACCGGTAACCTGAGTAAATTTTGGGTTAACATATTCTATATGTCCTTTTGTATCAGTTATAACTACACTTGCCGGACTTTGTTCAATAGCGCTGGAGAGTTTTGCCAATTCATTTTCTGCCTTTTTTTCCTTACGTATATCTTCAATTAGCGACCATATTAGTTTTTTGCCACTTAAATCGGTTATTACTACACCCCTTAAAGTTATGGGTAATTTTGAGCCGTCTTTTCTTATATATTCTTTCTCAAATTTATCATAGTATTCTTTTATGTCCATTTGATGCAAAGCGGCAGACTCTTTCTTTTCGTATTCTTTTGGTGTTAAATCCCAGTAATTCAATGAAAGAAGCTCTTTTTTTGAATAACCGGTAATTTTTAGTAACTGTGGGTTTGCATCAATAAAGCGGCCCGTTTCATAATCATTAAGTGCAATCCCTAAAGTGGAAAGCTTATAAAGCGCATCTAAAATGTTTTTTTGATATTCAATTTGTTCTTCTTTCTTTTTTCGTTCAGTAATATCATGAATGAACCCATGCCAAATAATACTACCGTCATCTAATTTTTGTGGTTTAGCATTGCCTTCAATCCATACTGTTTTGCCATTTTGCAGATTAATACGAAATGACTTCTGCCAGACAATTAAGTTTGCTGCAGAATTCACAATAGATTTTTTAACATGCTCTATGTCATCTGGGTGTATCATATTAAATACATAATCAGAGCTGTTTCTTAAATCTGAGGGGCAAAGGTTAAAGGTTTTTGTTACACCATCACTTACATAAGGGAAAAATGAGGTGCCGTCTGGTTTGAGTAAATATTGATATATAAAACCTGGGAGCTGTGTACTTATTAAATTAAGCCGTTCTAATAGCTCGTCTCGTTCTAATTGAGCAAGTTTTGTTTCATTTATTTCGATAATAAAACCCTCTAAAAAAGAAATACCTGTGCTATTATCAAGTATTTCCTGCCCCTTTTCATAAACCCATTTTTCTGTCCCGTCTTTATGAATAATTCTATACTCAATTTCCCAAGATTGGTTTTCCTTTATTGCTTTTTCAATTGATTGTGCTACTTTTATTCTATCGTCTCTGTGTATAAGGTGGTTGTAGGTTATAGTACTACTACTATGTAATAGTTCTTCTGATGTGTACCCTGTAATGCTTTTAGCATACCGGTTAATGAATATCATTGGGCGGTTTTTGTGTATTTCGCGCCTGTATATGATGGCAGGTATATTGTTTGTAAGTGCCTGATACTGATTTTTTATCCTTTTTAATTCATTTTGCCTTTCAATTTGTTCGGTTAAATCTAAATCGATACAAAAGAGCTCTTTTTCGTCATTGTAGTTTTCAAGTAACACATGGCTTGAAAATATGTGAACCATAGATTCATCTTTTTTACGCAACATAAGTTCAGAAGAAGGAGTCGGTATATCATGTTCAATCCAGTTTTGGATATCTTTAATCACAAAATCTTTCAAGCTTTCAGGTATAATAAGATCTTCAAGCCGTCGCCCCGCGGCCTCTTCTTTGGTGTACCCATAGAGATGTTCCGACGCTTTGTTCCAGAAAATAACCCTTCGGTTAGCATCATACCCCTGCACAGAAATAAGTGGCAGACTTTCAAAAATCTCTCGGAATCGTTTTTCGCTTTCCTGCAGCTTATTGAGCATTTCATTTCGTTTTGTAATATCCCTTGCTGCTACATAAATGAGATCACCTTCGGCACGTGAACGCCATTCTAAAAATCGGTATGTGCCGTCTTTGCAGCGGTACCGGTTTACATAATTAAGAACTGTTTCTTTTTTTGATAAAGCGTGAATGGCGTCAAGAGTAGGTTGTACGTCCTCGGGGTGTACAAAATCCATAAATTTACTTTGAGTTAGTTCCTCTGTGGTATAACCCAGCAAATCTGACCAGCTTTTATTTACTTTTAGAAAGTTTCCATCAATATCTGCTATGCATAGAAGGTCAAGGGCAAGTATGAAAAAACGCTCCAGTTCTTCATTTGATGTTTTTAGGTCGGTAATGTCTGTAAAGACGGTAGTGAAGTACATTTTTTCAGATGAAGAAACATGAATCCTGAACCATTTTTTTAATTGTTTGTCGTATTGGTCAAATTCCTTTTCTCCACCGTTCAGGGCAATAGCTCCATAGGTTGAAATCCAGTCTAAATCAGCATCAACAATTCCAGGTAAAACGTCAAGCACTTTGCGGCCTATAATGTTTTCTTTCTTTAGCCCCGTAATTTTTTCAAAAGCCTTATTTACTTGTAAAAACTCATAATCGACGGGGTTTCCACTCTTATCCAGCAAAATTTTATGTGTGGCATAGCCAAATGGAACAGTATCTGGAAATGTAATTTTTTTATTCACCGTTATCTCTTTTTCTAAGCACTCATTAAAAGGTAATTATTAAACCAAGACATAATTTCAAAACTTTAATTAAATGAAAAAATTACTTAATTAAGGCCTAAGACTTAATCTATATCATTCTTATCTAAATAGCTTCTAATAAAATTGAACCTGTGCTCTTTAAACAAGGCTCGTATTTTAGCTACAACACATTTTTATTATCGTCTAATTATTTAAAAACATTAATATGAGATATTCAAAAAAAAATGAAAAATGAAGTATAAGTGCGCTCTGAAAAGTTAATTATGAACCCTGCCTGCAACAGGCAACCACCAAGTCGCGAAGGGAAATATCCCGTTAGCTGCGTTGTAACCTGCCTCTGGTTTTACCCCTTCGCCTTGCTAACAAGAAAATTTTCCCGAATTAGTCGGGGCAGGCTTTGGTGAAAAATCCGCGTTATATAAATCATAAGTCATGGTATTACATAAAATGATTAAAAAACCTTTTGATGAACTATTTCTCAGTTTGATTCCAAAAATGATCCGTCAAATCCTTAATTCCCGAAATAGTTTCTTTTACTTCTCTTGTAGCCCTGGTATTGCTATCAACGAGTTCCATATTTTGATGAGTAAGAGTTGTAATTGAAGATAAGCTCCTATTAATTTCATCAGCGGCTAAACGTTGCTGTTCAACAATATACGCTACCTCTTCACTGCCTCGGGTTATATCTTGTTGAGAAGTAAGAATTTCATCAAAAATTGCAACGGATTTTGAATTTTCTACTGTAGTTTTCTGAACTTTTTCTTGTGCGCTCTGCATCATTTCAACGGCGTTCTCCATACTTGACTGAAGCTGATGAATGAAGCTGCCAATTTCATCGGCGGATGCCTGTGTGCGACCAGACAAAGATCTTACCTGATCTGCAACAACAGAGAATCCTTTTCCGGCTGCACCGGCGCTTGCAGCTTCAATTGTGGCATTTAATGATAGTAAGCGGGTTTGCTCAGATATATCCTTAATTACATCAAGGATTTTGGTTACCCCACGTGTTACTTCTGACACTTCCTTAACCGCCTTTGTCGCATCCACAATATCATTATTTAGGTAGTTTAGATACTCAGCATTAGTGTCTAATACTCTTTTTTCATGCTCAGTTTGCTCTAAACTCAAATGAGCAGAGCGCGAAGTCTTTTGTGCATTATCTGATACATCCCGAATTGTTGCGGACATCTCCTCAACGGCAGCAGCTACTCGTTCAATATCTGCCACCTGTAGCTCACTATGATCACATGCAGTGTTCATCCCAAGTTCTAATTCTGTAACTGAAGAAGATAATCGTTCAATTGCATCATTAATACGACCAATCACAGCCATTTTCTCTGATTCAATCTTTTGGAGAGCCATTTCAATTTTTGCTGAATCATCGTTTTTACCAGTATAAGTATAGCAAGCTACACTGTCATCAGCTATTTCTGAAGCTCGATTAATAACTTTTTTAAGAGGTGTAGTTATCGAAATTACCCGTTGGCTTATATAACCACCTGCTATTAATATCAATAAAGCAGTAACCCAGCCTGAAGGCAACAGAATACTTGCAACCAAACATATAAGCAAAGGTGCAAGTATATGTAATAAAAGCTTACGATCTATCGGAGTTTCTTCTTCAAGTTCGGGGGTTGGTTCGCCTTTGTTTATTTTCTCATACAAAGATTCTGCCCTTTTTATTACCTCACTGTCGGGTAAACGACGTACAGATTGGTACTCTGTAATCTCATCATTTTTAAATATGGGACTAATAAAGGCATTAACCCAATAATGATCTCCATTCTTACAGCGGTTTTTTACTAGTCCAATCCAGGTTTTACCTGATTTTATCGTTTTCCACATACCCTCAAAAGCTACTTGTGGCATATCGGGATGTCGTACAATATTGTGCGGCTTACCCATCAGTTCATCCTCTTTGAAACCACTTATATCAACAAATGTGTCGTTAACGAACGTAATTTTACCTTTACGATCTGTAGTGGATAGGATATTAGCACTCGCCGGGTACGGACGGTTGTTTTGGGTTACGGGTAAATTCTTTTTCATACTATTGAATTATGCTTCTGATTTGGCTGAAAAAACGTATTAAATTGATTTTGTTTTGAAGCCGAATGAATTCCGGCAGAAACATGTGCATCGGATTTTTGATAATACACTGTATTGTG
The DNA here is from genome assembly GCA_007125355.1 of Balneolales bacterium. Lineage (GTDB taxonomy): Bacteria > Bacteroidota > Rhodothermia > Balneolales > Cyclonatronaceae > SLDG01. Next base: position 12,866 of record SLDG01000347.1, read on the forward strand.
ATGATACGCTGCATTTAATGTATCATTCATCATAGCTATGGTTTCGGTAGATCCTACAATTAGCGATCCTTCACTCTTAAGCATGTTGCATATTCCTTGAAAGAGTTTCCTTCGGGTTTCAGCTTCAAAATATATTGCAACATTCCTGCAAAAGACGATGTCATACTCATTAAATGGCAGAATAGGTGCAAGCAAGTTCGCTTTTTTGAAGTTCGCTAAAGAACGGTATTCATCTTTAACTTTATACCCCTTGGGTAAAGCATTAAAAAAGCGTGAAAGCCGATCCGGACTAAGCCCACGTGCAACTTCCATAGATGAAAAGATTCCTTTACTTGCTTGTGAGATGGCTCGGTCAGAAATATCTACGCCAGTAACAAGAATATCATAGCCATTCAGATCTCCCAATAGTTCTTTTAATAATATAATGGCACTGTAAACTTCCTGACCTGTTGAGCAGGCTGCTGAAAAGATTCTTATAGGTATCCTTTTATACCCCTCCTTTGCTCGTCGGTCAATTAAATCAGGAATAAGCTTATTTTTTAGCAATTCAAATGGCGCTATATCTCTAAAAAATGAGGTTTCATTGGTTGCAATGGAGTTGATAAGCTCATTTCGAAGCTGACCAGTAACATCATTCCGAATTTTAGACAACAGTTCTGACCACGTTGTGCTCTTAGTTTTTCTTAAAAGAGAACCTAACCTGGTTTGAATGAGATATGTCTTTGTACTATCTAAATGAATACCACTAATTTGCTGAATATATTGACTCCAGTGCAACATTTCCACCGAGGTAAGTCCAGGTATAGTTACTGTATTCAAAGCCATTTAATTCCACCTTCTAAGAATATTAGTAATGGTTTCAGCTAGCTGATTTAGAGGAATAACAGCATCTGCCAAGCCTGCATCAACTACAGATTTTGGCATTCCGTAAACTACACAACTACTTTCATCTTGAACCAATGAAACACAACCCGTTCTTTTTAAAAGACGCACTCCGAGTGTACCATCACTACCCATTCCAGTTAAAATCACAGAAAGTGCCCGGCCAGGAAAAGCTTGAGAGGCAGATCTAAATAGATAATCAACAGACGGTTTGCAATTATTTTCAGGTGAGTCATCAGTGATTTGGATCAATATTGAATCAGAACTATTGGAATGTATCCGCATGTGCTTGCCTCCTGGTGCTATGTACACACATCCGGGTTTTGCGATAGTATTATTTTGGGCCTCTACTACCGGCATTGATGTCTTTTTTTGCAGGCTTAATGCAAGTGACTGCGTAAATAGAGGTGGCATGTGCTGCACTATAAAAATCGGAACTCCAATAGTATAAGGAAGAGAAGGAATAAGATAGTTAAGTGCATTAGGGCCTCCGGTAGATACCCCCATAACAATCATCTGTGGTTTTATTTTTGGTATAGGGAGCATCTTCGGTTCTTGAGGAACCGTTTTAGCGATTGAAACTTTTGGAGCGTCTAGAACATCACTTTCAGCTATACTTGTTGCTTTATCCACATATACGTTTCCCGACTGTACAGCCTGACCTTTGTAAAGTAAATTACTATCAGCATCAACAGTTTTTTCTACTAAAGCAGAAGCCGGTTTTCTTTCAAGGATACCTCGAACTTTATGTCGGAGTGATAAAGCTCTAATTCTGGGTTTTAGAATATTTGTTAACTCATTTCTTGCCGTCTCTAAAGACCCCGTTTGAGGTTTTGTAATAAAGTCGAAAGCTCCAAGCTGAAGTGCTTTCAGTGTAAGGCTTCCCCCTCTCTCTGTAAGAGAACTTACTACAATTACTGAAGGTTTTTTCTTTAAGTTCTGAATAGCCTTTAATACTTGAATACCATCTATTTCAGGCATTTCCATATCGAGAGTTACGATATCTGGTTCAAGCTCTTGGATCTTTTGCAGGGTTACTTTGCCGTTATGAGCTTGCCCTACTACGGAATAATCCTCAAACGAGCTTATGATATCGTTCATGAACCGACGAAAAATGATAGAATCATCTGCAATAAGTATTCGGGGCATGATTTCGTATTTCCTTGATCTAAAAAAACAGGACTATATCATCCGACTTAGTGATCAATTTGATTGTTTTATTAAATTTGTGAAAATAATTACCTGCTTTATTTGTTTTTATCCTCGACTTTTACGCCAATGAAAATCTAAACTTGCTCACCATATCTTTAAGTTGAACTGTGAGTTGACTTAATTCATGAGCGCTCATCTCAACCTGTTCGCCGCCGGTTCGCAGTTCTCCGGTGTAGGTATTGAACTCCTGTATATCTTCGGTTGCTGCTGTTGTTAACTCTACAGATTGAGCAACCCTGTTATTTGCATCTTCTACACCCAGGCTCGCTTGAGAAATATTCTGAGCAAGATCACGAGTAACAACAGACTGTTCTTCAATGGCTGTTGCAATGCTGTTTACTATTTCTCCTACTTCTGCAATTACATCTGTAATACTATGAATATCTTTGATTGCATCTGAGGCCGATACCTGAACCCCTTCAATTTGCCCCCGAATATCTTCAGTTGCAGAAGCAGTTTGCCTTGCCAGTTCTTTAATTTCATTGGCAACAACTGCAAAACCTTTGCCGGCAGCGCCTGCACGGGCTGCTTCAATAGTTGCATTGAGTGCTAATAGATTGGTTTGTGAAGAGATGTCTATAATTGTATCCGTCACTTGACCAATTTCTTGCGCAGACCGGTCTAAACGTTGCATCAGATCAGATACAGTTGAGGCTCTGTTTGCTGCATCATTACTGATTACCCGAGCCTTTTCTGAGCTAGAAGCAATTTCTCCAATTGTAGCACTCATTTCTTCTGTCGCAGTAGCTACTGAACCCAAATTGGTACTCGCCTGTTGCATGCCGGATGCAAGTGATAAAGTATTGGCGTTTGTCTCGTTCGCAACAGCAGCTACCGCTGAACTTCGTTCACTTATTTGCTGTACACTTTGAGAAGTTTGCGTACTTATTGCTGATAGTTGAGCTGCTGATGATGCCACTGATTCTATGCCACCGGACATCCCAATTAAAATGACTTTAGTATTTTCGACCATGCTTTGAAAAGCTCGTGCCAAATCACCTGTTTCATCTTTTAAATTCAAAATTGTCTGTGGTAAGTTTTCAGAAAAATCTCCTTTAGCTATTTTTTTTGCGTGATCAACAATTTCAATCAAAGGATTTACCACGCTTTTATTAATCAGAAATCCTAAAAGTGCCGAGATTACAATCGCTAATATCATTACAATAATGGCAATCATAAACACATTTTGTGCCATTGTATCATTTTCTGATATCATACGGCTTGTTACCGTAGTATTTTGATTGATAAGTGTATTGATATTTGTTGCCAGCTTCTCAGAAAGAGGAATCATTGCCGTAACTTTTTGCTCGTATTCAGCATAAAGTCTATTTCGCTCAGCTCTATTGGTTGTTCCAGCTATTTGTGCCATAGTAGTTTCGAGCTCTTGATTAATACCATGCCATAGCTGAAAATTAAGAACCAAATCATCTACAAGTTCTCTGCCTCTTTCAGTTGCCCGAGGTATTTCCAAAATTTGATCAATAGCCGCAAAAGCATTTATCCAACTTTCTTCACGCGCTTCTAAGATTTCTTTGATACCCTGTTCTGCATTTTGTTGTTCTTTGATTTGAAATAAATAGAGAGTCTGAGCTTGTATGGTCATTCGCTCACCATTCAACTCATACATGCTTTTCATTCCTGGTACTCGTTCATTGCCGATAGTGTTCATATCGCTTGTAAGCATTCGAATACTTACCAAGCCTAATATATCGGTGATCAGAAGTAGCAAAATTATTGCACCATAGGAGAAGATTATTCGAGTTGCAATTTTGAAATTATTAAGATTAAACATGTCCGGTACCTTAGATTATCATTAAAGGTTATTTATTTAAATTTATATCACAGAGAAAGCGAATGTTCAGAATCTATTCGCCAATTAAATATTTTCTCAGGATCTATTATGGATACTATATCATTCCCGGTCCGCCAAAGTCCCCGAAGAGAATGTGTGTATTCTAAATCAAGATTACTTGTTGGCGGCATAATCTCCTCTTCTTTGATTATTACGGCTTCAGAAACACTATCCACTAAAAAACCATAGGAATCACCATAATGCTCTAATAGAACTAATCTATTTTCTGAGCTCCGAGGCTTAGAATCTACATTTAGTTGAATCGCCAAATCAATAACTGTTACAATTTTACCCCTAAGATTTCGAACTCCAACAATATCTTTCGGTGCACCTGGTACAGTGGTAAGCTCTCCAACTCTCACAACTTCTTGAACGATAGATGTATCAAGACCGTAAAGCGACTTGCCGATACGAAAAAGCATGGTTAGTGTGGCATTTTGATTGACTACTTTTTCTTTGAGGTTATTCATACAAAAAAAATCATAAGTTGAAAGTGACTTTTCAAATACAGTTTATTCGGTTGTTGTTAATTTCATAAATGATTGTATGCTGGCAATTAGCTTTTCACGATCGAGTTTTATTTGATATTCGGTTACCCCAGCCTCAATACCGCGTTGAATATCTTCTTCAGATGCGAGTGAAGTGACGGCAATAATAGGCAAGTCTGCTGTTCGGTGATCAGAACGGATTTTACGCGTGAGCTCGAGTCCATCCATATGGGGCATTTCCAAATCGGTAACTACCAGTTCAATGCGGTCAAGTTGTTCAAGTAAAAGACTCCATGCTTTTTCTCCATCTTCAGCATCAAACACATGGAATCCACTCTCGTTGATATTTTTTTTAATTTTATTTCGGAAAAAGTCGGAATCTTCAGCTAATAGAACTGATCTGTCTACAGCCACATCTTCTATTTGCAAAGGTTCACTACTTGGAGAAAAATCATCTGTGGTAACATCATTGATTTCATTAGATGCAGAATTTGAATGGTGGCGCTGCCCCACAATTTCCTGTAGATCCGCAATAAGAGTAGTACGACTTTGTGCAATCAGTGAACCCTGTATTCCGACCCGTCGATGAAGATTGTTGATAAAGTCAGGATTCAAATCCACTACATTTACCGGAGTGGTACCTAATAGACCAACCATTCTACCTTCTACTTCCGAAACAATAACAACTGGAACCGCATCAGGATCAGGCTCTTTGATATGAGGCAAATCACTCATAGAGTATATTTGTAGCATACCATTTCTATATTGCATAGTACGTTTCCCACCTAAATACTCAATATCACTCCATCGTATTCGTTCTATCCTACCAACTGCATCAAGAGGTATAGCATACTGTTCATTTCGAGCATTACCAAATAGCAAGTATGGTGTTAAGTCAACTTCATCCGTCTGATGTTCGGTACCTTTTTCATTCTCAATCTCCTTAACAGCATTCAGTACATTCGCCTTAGCGGCCAATCCATTTATATCAAGAATCATAGCTACAGAACCATCCCCAAGAATGGTCGCGCCTGAATATTCTGTCAGATGTTTTAGTCGTTGGCTGAGGGGCTTTACTACTACTTCTTCAGTATTTTCAAACCAATCGACCAACACGGCAAAATTCTTATCTCCATCGGTTACGATTACAATCTCATTCGCATCTTTGTGTGCACCAGCTACATTTTCTGATTCAATCTTTCCAAACTCACGGAAGCGGACTAAAGGCAAAATCTTTTCTCTTACAATTAAAACTTCAGAGTTTCCAAGAATTTCTATATGATTATCTATCTCATCGTTACGTATGCTTATGAGCTCCTTGATATTTGACTGAGGAATTGAAAAACGCTCTTTACCAACCATTACAATCAGACAAGGGATGATTGCCAATGTAAGCGGTAGCTTTATTCGAAAAGTAGATCCAAATCCAGGGTCAGAGGTAATTTCTATCTGACCATTTAGCCGATTAATGTTAGTTTTTACCACATCCATACCCACCCCACGCCCTGATAGATCGGACACCTTTTTAGCTGTACTTAGTCCGGCATGGAATATCAAATGTAGTTTTTCTTTCTCAGATAAATCCCAGGCTTGCTGTTCGGTAATTAAGCCCTTTCGTACAGCTGACTCGGCAATTAATCCACCGTCCAGGCCTTTTCCATCATCTGAGATTTCAATGATTACCTGCCCAGCTTCGTGTTTTGCTTCAATAAGTATGGTTCCTACAGGTGGCTTTCCTGTTTTTAGCCGATCTTCTTTAGATTCGATTCCATGATCAACAGCATTACGCACCATGTGCATCAAAGGGTCTGATATTCCTTCAACCAGCGTTTTATCTAGTGCAACTTCTTTTCCTACAATTTCTAATTCAATTTCTTTCCCCAGCTGTTTCGCCATATCACGTACTACTCTTGGAAACTTATTAAAGACATTTCCAATTGGCTGAAGACGCGTTTGCATAATGGTATCTTGCAACTCAGTAGTAACCTGATTAATTCCTTGCTCTGCAGAATGTATTAAATGGGTATTATTTTTAATTACCGCGGATCTAAGTTGATTTCTGCTAAGTACAAGTTCACCGGCTAAATTCATCAGGTTCTCTAACATTCCCACACTGATACGCAACGTTTCGTCTGCATGCTTTACGGTACTGCGTTGAACCTGCGTGCCGAGCGCCTTATCTGCCTGGGTTGCTTCCGGCTTTTTTTCTGTAATTTCTTTCTTGCCAAAATCCCTTCCATTGGTGCTTATGTTATTGATAGCAACCTCTAATTGTTCACTTTCGATTGACTTTAATTCAGGCTCGAGTTCCTCGCTTGACTCAACTTCAGCATCTTTAGCATTACTATTTTCTTCATACTGTAATTGCGCGAGTTTTTCGGATGATTCTGCGAAGGGTTCATCATCATCGCTTTGCGTTGTATCATTATTTGCAGAAACTGATTTTATGGATGTTACCGAATCAAGCCCCTCTATAATTTTGGAAATATCCATCGACGCCACATCTCCGGTGTTATTAACCATTACCCGAAGTTGATCAAATGCGGTCAGCAATAGGTTTGTAATCTCATCATTAGCTATAATTTTGCGGGTTCGAATCAGATCCAGAACCGTTTCTGATTTATGCGCGAGAAGCGTCATATTCTCAAGATCGAAAAACCCACTCCCTCCCTTAATGGTATGTGCCGCACGGAATACTTTATTCAGAAGATCATCATCAAGTGATTCACCTTGTTCTTCTATGGTCAACAGATCATTTTCTATACCATCCAGCAACTCTAAAGCTTCATCCGTAAATTCTTTTAGAAACTCTTCATCATCCATAGCGAGTAAAAAAGTTTAATCTATCTTGTACTGGTAGCAAACGAAGTACCAGCTTTAACGTACTTTATTATTCATGTTCAAAATTCTGCTGAGTTTATTCATCAACTTTCAATTACAATGCTAAATTATTGATTCCTCAAGCTTACCATAAGAAGATGAATCTTAGTTGTCTTATCGGACTGTTGAATTTTTAACTTAAATTAAATCTTAACTGTAGGCATATATAATTACACCATTTGTAGAAAAGCACATGTTCAGTTTAATAACTTATTTAATGCAAGCGAATAAGGTAATTACTCATTTACTAAGAGCAGATTAATAAGCTTATCTAACTACAAAGAGCCGATTTTTATTAATCGAATATTTTTGTTGTATTACGAAAGGTAACTATATAGCTTTTTATATGAATATTAGTTTATTAACAAATGATTGCAGTATTGTATTTTACATAGTAGTAATTATTTTTAAAAAATGTAATAAGAGGTAGAAAACATGTATCGGTATCCGATAATCAATTCAGGGAATAATCTAATATTACAGATATGACAACAAAGCAAAACAATCAAAATTTAACGGTAAAGCCTGAACGGATCAACGAGCTCGCTCAACGTATTGAGCTACAAGTAAATAGTTCCGTTAAACAGATAGATGATATTAACCTTGAAACTAAATTACTTTCTATTAATGCAAGAGCTGAAGCAGCAAGAGCAGGAGAAGCAGGGCGAGCATTTGGTGTTGTTGCTTCATCAATTGTTGAACTCTCAGAGAGTACTTCAGGTATAGCAAAAAGTTTGATTGATGATGTGCAACCTGTTACCAAAGAATTACTTGAAATAAGCAAGAAGCTTTCTACTGATGTGCGTGGACAACGCCTGACAGATTTAGCCATGAATAACATCGAGCTGATTGACCGGAATCTGTATGAAAGAACGTGCGATGTGCGGTGGTGGGCCACGGATTCAAGTATGGTTGATGCTTGTGAAGACAAACAAGATCGGGCAAAAATTGATTTTGTAAGTAAACGAATGGGGATTATTCTCAATGCCTACACTGTCTATTTTGATCTTGTACTGTGCGATACCGAGGGACGTGTATTGGCCAACGGAAGGCCCAATTTATTTGCATCAAGCGGAAGTAATGTTTCCGGTAAAACATGGTTTGAACAAGCAATGAAGTCAGCTAACGGAGATCAATATGGCATGCAAAGTGTTCATAAATGTGAATTAACCGATAATAAACGAGTTCTTGCTTATTCTTGTTCTGTCAGGTCTGGGGGTCAGGTAAATGGGTCAATAATAGGAGTATTAGGCATTCTGTTTGATTGGGATTCATTGGCTCAAACCATTGTAAAGCGTACAGCTATTGATAGCGACGAATGGGATCGCACAAGAGTAATGATTCTTGATGAAAATGGTCAAATCTTAGCTGATACCCAAGATCGTATTCTTGACTACTTTGATTTTGAAGGGAGAGATCAACTTTTTGGCGATAAAAGAGGCTTTATTCAAACAGACGTTCGTGGCAAGAAAGCATTGGTAGCCCATTCATACTCCCCAGGTTATGAAACATATAAGTCTGGCTGGCATTCAATTATAATTCAGAAGAATCTTTAGTAAGTACGTTTCCGATACACTTGATACTGATTTGATATTCAGGTGTTTATGAAATGAAACGAGTTTACAATTAAATTGGGTCTCTTTTTTAGCTAAGATACGATCAAATTTTCTACTCACTAAGCACATTACATAACCTGTATTATTTTCCATAATGATAAAGTGTAATGCAAACTATAGAGCCGTGGCAGGGATTGATCGCTTGACTCGAAATGAAGCTCAATACACTTTTGCTTAATTAAAATGCATTCTATCTGCTCATCTAATAAAAATCTATCTAGATTACCCCGTATTATTCACGGTAGTATTAAAATTATAGCATAAGTCATTAAATACTAGTGGTACTCATAAATTCTGTATTCACTCAAATCTGGGTGAATCAAAGGTTGAAGCGCTCCCCAGTTGAAAGCTGAAGGTTGATTCGGAGAAACTGTCTAACTTTCAACTTTTAACCTACAACAAATGAGCCCGCTTGTAAATTGCTACTGCATCCTCTGCTGTTACGGGCTTTGGATTGTTATCCATTAGCCGTTTTATTGCAGAAGCCTCAGCCGCCATTTCAGGAAATCTGCTTTCAGGGAT
>SLDG01000100.1 GCA_007125355.1 Balneolales bacterium
GAGATACCAACGACCGCAAATTCAGGAATTTCGGAATGCCTAATCCCGAAGGATATCGCAAAGCTTTACGCTTAATGAAACTCGCCGAAAAATTCGATATCCCCGTAATTACTATGCTCGACACGCCGGGTGCATTTCCCGGGCTTGAAGCAGAAGCGCGTGGCCAGGCTGAAGCAATTGCCGTAAACCTTAGAGAAATGGCTGTTTTACGCGTGCCTATTGTTACCATCGTTATTGGCGAAGGCGCCAGCGGCGGGGCGCTTGGCATCGGAATGGGTAATGAAGTCTATATGATGGAAAATACCTGGTATTCTGTGATTTCGCCGGAGTCTTGCTCATCTATTTTGTGGAAAACATGGGATTACAAAGAGCAGGCGGCATCTGCATTAAAACTTACAGCCAAAGATTTACTTGAGCTGAAAGTTATAGACGGTATCATTAAAGAACCTCTTGGCGGCGCGCATCGTGATTATGATGCAGCGGCAAAAGCGGTGAAAGATCAAATTAACACGAGTCTCAAAAAATTAAACAAACTGAAGCCCGATACACTCGTTAAAAAGCGCATCGATAAGTATTCAAGTATGGGTGTTTGGACTCAGGATTAATTATTTACAGCTGAGTAATATTATTGGATATTGAAATCTTTTAATGCATCAAAACCTATCGTGGAATATGACCATGAGATTAGAATCAGATACGCTGAAACGGATCAGATGGGCTACGTTTACCATGGCAGGTTCGTAGAGTATTTTGAATCTGCCCGAACGGAATTTATCAGAAAAGCCGGAGTAACGTATAAATCACTTGAAGAAAGTGGCGTTTTGATGCCTGTCCGCGAGGTTCAAACCACATTCCACAAACCGTTACTATACGACGAAGTAATTACCGTAAGGTTGAAGATTTTTGACATGCCCGGAGTTAAGCTAACCACGTTTTACGATGTCCTTGGCCAGGAAAATGATTTACGTGCCGAAGGCAAGGTCGTACTTGTATTTCTCGACAGTAAAACGAGACGGCCTTGCAAGCCTCCAGAAACGTTTATAAACGGCGTACTAAACTATTTGAACTATGATAAAAGAGGTTGAAGGTATTGTAAGCATCGCGTTGCAGGAAGATATCCGTAATGGCGATATTACAACACAGGCCGTGTTTAGTGGCAATGAGCGGACATCCGGGAATTTTTTGGCTAAAGAATCAGGGATTATTGCCGGAATAGAACTTGCCGGATACATTTTTACGACTATTGATCCTGATATAACATTCAAACAGCTCATTAAAGACGGCGGGAAGGTAAGCAGAGGCGATTTGATTGCGGAAGTCAGCGGGCCCTCAGACTCCATTCTCACCGGCGAGCGTACCGTACTCAATTTTATGCAGCGTATGAGCGGGGTTGCCACAAAAACACGTGTTTTTGCCGATGCCATATCCCACACAAACACAAAACTTTTGGATACCCGCAAAACATTGCCCGGCCACAGATATCTCGACAAATGGGCAGTAAGACTTGGTGGTGGCAAAAACCATCGCTATTGTCTCGATGATATGTATCTAGTAAAAGAAAATCACATAAAAGTAGCCGGTGGCGTAAAAGAAGCCATCCAAAAGTGTATTGAGCATAAACAACTCAATGGTAATGAGTGGAAAATTGAAGTTGAGGTCACAAATATGGATGAGCTTAAGGATGCAATTAGTACTGAATCAATAGACATGGTTTTACTTGATAATATGGATATCAACATGCTTGTAGAAGCTGTCGAAATGGTAGCTGGTGCAGTTGAGACTGAAGCATCCGGCAATATGACGCTTGACCGAATCCCAAAAGTGGCAGAAACCGGGGTTGATTATATTTCAGTTGGGGCTTTAACGCATTCTGTTAAAGCCTCAGATATTTCTCTATTATTCGATTGATGGAAAAATCACTTGCTGTATTAAAGAATTCGAGTTTTATAAAACCCTGGTTAATATTATTTGGGACAACAGGTTTTATATTTCTTTTTTCGACGGGCTTTTACTGGGTAGAAGCGGGTTGGTTAACCGAAACGGCTCGTCAGTTTTTTAGTACTGTATGTCATCAGTTTTCTTGGAGAACTTTCGCTCCTCATGATATACATATGGCGGTTTGCTCACGCTGTTTTGGTATCTATAGTGGCTTGTTTGTTGGTGCCGTTCTGTCGCCTGTTTTTTTTATGTTTGGAAGATGGTGGTTGAACTATACCATACTGTTTGCCGGAATAGCCTTACTGTTAAATATTGCAGATTTTTCAGGAAACTTTATTGGATTATGGACGAATACCTTATATTCACGGCTGATTACAGGGTTGCTTCTCGGTTTATCGGCTTCTATGTTTATCGTATCAGCAATTCTAAAACAAATAAAATCATAATATTATGGAACCAATTGAACAAAAGTCATTCGTTAATACAGCAGTCATAATTGGTGTAATTTTTGGGGTTACATACTCCATTGTAAATGTGATTTCACTAACTATTGGGGTTAATTCCGGAGCGGTTGGTGTAGGCAGTATTTTATTTTTTTGCTTTATGTGCTGTGCTTTTGCCATTTTACCCGGCTTACTGGCCAACAGATTCTACATCCACGAAATTAAAACCGCAGTTGAAATTGGCAAAGGAGCTCTTATTGGCTTAACAGCTGGCTTGATTTTTGGGGTTGTTTTCGGCTTTTTTGATAATGTTGTATGGAGGCTTTTTGGCGTTGATACCGAAGCTTTAACTTTGGAGTATATGCTATTGATGTTCGAAAACCTAAATATTGACGACCCGAATATGAGAGATGAAATGATGTCATCTACTTCCGGCTCAAGAACATTTTCTCTCTTTTTGAACGTATTAGTAGCGGGTTTGCTCAATGTTTTAAGCGGAATGGCAGGAGCTGCTATTTTCAGTAAACCTTACGAAGATAAAGAAATTTAATGGAATCTTTTAACGTACAAGGGCACCACAAAAGCTGGTTCGACCGAAATGGCTTCCCGCCCTGGCTTATTGCCCTTGTGTGGGTTGTACTATCTTTTCTTTTGTTTCAGGGTATTGGCTCAGTAGTTGCTTTACTACTCATTTTCTATAAAGAAGGCGCGGTAAACGAGCAGGCACTTGTTCAAAATCCCGAAATACTATTAATTGGTAATTCAGTCGGACAAATTCTTGGCCTGGCGGTAGCAACATTAATAATTGCCCGACTTTCTGCCTTGCCATTTGAATACAGAAGCTTTCTAAGGCTGGAAGCCCCAAAAGGCACACTCAAACTTACCGGCTTTTCAGTTTTATTGGTTATTGTCGTTCAACCGTCAATTTGGCTGTTCAGTTGGTTGAATCAGCAATTTCCTCTCCCTGAGTCGTGGATTGAAATGGAATCTATACAGCTTGAACTGTTAGAAACACTGTTTATGAGTGGAATTCCATTATGGTTCATGATTTTTTCCATTGCAGTTGTACCGGCTGTTTGTGAAGAAATCATGTTCAGGGGATATGTGATGAGATTGCTCGAAAAATCATCTGGGGTCATTTTAGCAATTTTACTTAGCGGACTCATTTTTGGATTATTTCACCTGCGAATAACCCAACTTATACCGCTGTCTCTTATCGGAATGTTGCTTGGATGGGTAACAATAAAAACCGGCTCACTGTATCCGGCTGTTATTATGCATTTCGTGCATAATGGAGCCACAGTACTCGCTGTTCACTTCTATCCCCAACTGTTAGAAGTAGATACCACAGATGCATTACCGCCATGGTGGCTCATCATTTTTAGTTTTGTTCTGACCGGTTATTTTATTTACTTATTTAGTAGAATTACCGCTAACCAAAAGGAGTCAGGATATGTTTAAAAATGAACCAAAACCCCATAAGATAGAAAACTGGACCTGCGTGTTTAACACCAATAAGTCTTTTGAAGCAGAAATGCTCAAAAACTTTCTGTCTGACCATGATATTCCCTGCAATATCCTTTCAAAAAAAGATTCGGCTTATGTGGTTGACCACTCAAGTTTATCCATTGTATTTGTTTACGTGCCAGATTCTTTTGTTGATGAAGCTAAAAAATTAATTGAGGAATTAGAGAACAGTGAAGAAGAGCTGCCAACTGACGAAGAATAAAACCTAACTGATTTGTCGGAGTTAAAAAAAAGAGTAGTTTTTGCAGTCATTGCCGCTCCGCTCTTTATTGTTGTAATATGGCTGGGGGGATGGTATTTTACATCAGTAATGGTGGCCATAGCACTAATTGTGCAGTGGGAAATGTCGTGCATGTTCGAAAAAGGGAATACACGCCCTAACAGAGTCATCATGTTTCTCATCGGGATTTGGGTGATGTTGCTTCCCGTTATGCCTTATACGCCTCAAATTGGCCTTGGACTGTTCCTTTTGCTTGTCCTTACTGAAATAATCCGCGGCGTTGATCGGTCATATAACTCTCTTGTGAACACCATTTTTTGCGGTATTTATGCTCCTTTAGGTGTTCTTACTATAATTCTTATTCGTGAAAATATTGCCGGAGATGGAATTGCTGCATTCACCCTAACATTAATTGTTGTATTTATGGTTTGGGGAAATGATGTCTTCGCCTATTTCGTCGGCAAAAATTTTGGCAAAAGGCTGCTTGCTCCCAAAATAAGCCCTAAGAAAACATGGGAAGGCTTTATAGGAGGTATTGCCGGCAGTTTTGTGGCTTTTTTCCTGATTTATATGATTGTTCCTCATTTCCCATACGATTTAATCCATGCTCTGCCTGTGATTCTATTGGTCAGTATTTTTGGCCCGATTGGTGACCTTGCTGCCAGTAAACTCAAGCGACTCTACGAAACCAAAGATTCCTCTAACATCATACCCGGCCACGGTGGTTTCTTCGACCGCTTTGACGCCCTCCTCCTCGCCGCACCCGCTGTTTATCTCTACATCGAAGTAATGAAAATATTTGGTTTTATAGGTTGATGGACTGTTCTATTAATAAGCCAAAAGTTGATTTTTTGGGTAAACACGAAGTCACAAGGAGCACGAAGTTCACTAAGTAGGTTTTATGCGCGCTAATTCTGATAAGGTTTACAATTCCAAAACTACTAACAAACAAGAAGTCTCCCTCTAAAGGGAGAATCTTTATAATCCAAAAATAATCAATCATTTGTGTCCATTTTGAACTTCGTGGCGGTTGTGTCTTTGTGTAAATCATTACTCGGCTTAACTCTTTGCGAGTTAGCGGTTCAAATAAAATCCCGAACGTAATTAAAAACAGCTTCCGGAGATTCTATGAATGGTGTGTGGCCGATATTTGGAAGTATAATTTTGCGGCAGTGGCTGTGATTTATGCTGTATTTATTGAAGAAATAGTCGAGTTGGTCAAGCATTGGTTGTGGGGGATAAATTTCTTCGCCGGGCCAATTTGGGATTAGTCCGAGTTTGCCTTGCATGCCTGCATCTGAAGCGGGTTGGTTGCTCACGAGTTTATCTGCTGTTCCGTGAATCCACAGAAGTGGTGGTCGCACATGTGGATTTAATTTTAATAAAGCAGATACTACATTCTTATTGTACTTCGCTGATACTGCATTTGTTGGACCGACTTTACCGGGCTTGAATCCCGGCCATAATTCACTTTTCTGAACATCTCCCGGAAATAATCCCTCACCGGTTTTCATGGCAAACATGCTGTCCAATAGCATTTCGATTTGTTTTTCCGATGCTTTAAATCCATTCCCAAAATAAAGCCTTCTGATGATTGCAGAAGGGGATGTTGATGGATTTTGCTCCGACCGATCTTTGAGTACGATTCTTTTTATGAACTCCGGATGTGCAAGTCCGGCTCCGCAGCCCGAGAAGTCTTCATTTACGGGAATACCCTCACGGTTTTTAGTTCCACCATATCCATAGGGCGAGCCGGGAGATAACAGAATTAAGGAAGTAACTATCTCTGTGAAAAATGCTGCGAGTGACATGGCTACCATCCCTCCGAGTGAATGTCCCACAACATGCACGCGGCTCTCTCCAATTTCTTTGAGGATGGCCGCTATATCTTTCGCCCAAATGGCAACCCCCTCTGTTGCCTCCACAAAAGCCGGCCATGTTTTGCCATAACCACGTAAATCGGGGATGATAAGATTATATTTTTCTGAAAAAAGAGAAGCAAAATCCAGCCAAATTCGACTGTCAGAGGCATTTCCATGCACGAATAGAATTGTTTCCTTACATGATTTATCAGAAATCAGAATATGTGAAGTTATTCCCCTTGCTTTTACTTGATCTGATTTAAATTCGGCAGAGTGCATTATGTTTTCTGAAAGAAGTAGCAGACCTGTCAGGTTTTGAGGAAAAATATTTCAAATATTCTACATTAAATTCGAAAATCTGACAGGTCTTTTGCTCAATTTTAATTTACTAAGATGAATAAAATCAACGGTTCATCCAGTTCATAATTTTAGCATTGAATGCCTCGGCCTGCTCAATTTGGAGCATGTGGCCTGCGCGATCGACTTCAATCAACGTGCTGTTTGGAATCTTCTCGTGACCATAACTGAACACACTTTGCGGACTGCCAGGATTCAGATACATATTCGGAATCAATCGGTCGAAGCGCCCGTAAATAATGAGTGTTTCATGGGGGATGTCTCTCAGTCGCGCTGTTGTAGATTCATCGAGCATGGCACCGACGCTTTGGATGACCGCGTATGCAAACTCATCCATTTCTTCGGCTTTAGCCATTCGGGTTCTTTCCTCTACCATCCATTCCCAGCGCGAATTCCACCTGTGGAAATTGAGCGAAAGATTCTCTCTGATACCGGATTCCGGAACTGTTTTGATACCATGAATGGTAAATACATTGCGAAGCCAATTTCCTGATCCCGGCGTAAATGCTTCAATTCCCGCAGGAGCTGCCAAAATCAATTTTGAAATCGATTCAGGATGATTCAAAGACAGGGTGATGCCAATTTGCCCACCCATAGAGTGGCCTGCATAGGTTACATTTTTAAGTCCCATTTCCTCAATGAAATTAGCAATAACCGAAGCATACCAAGCCATTCCGTAGGGGAAATCAGCCTTAGAGGACTTACCGTATCCGGGCAAATCGATAGCGATTACACGGTATTGGCTGCTTAGTGACTCGATATTGTATCTCCAAAAACCCGCATTACTCGCGAGACCATGAACCAATATCAGTGGGTCGCCTTCACCTTCATCGATGTAGGAAAGCGT
The DNA here is from genome assembly GCA_007125355.1 of Balneolales bacterium. Lineage (GTDB taxonomy): Bacteria > Bacteroidota > Rhodothermia > Balneolales > Cyclonatronaceae > SLDG01. The sequence goes on from SLDG01000100.1 coordinate 7,195, forward strand.
TAATCCATCCATTTCTAAAAAGTGAGACTCGAAAGTGTAGTCAATATCCTGAAACTCTAACGGGTCGGCATCTAAATAGCGGAATCCGCCGCAACCCGAAGCTAAAATGCTTGTAAAAACAAGAAGAGTTAGAAAAAGTATAATATTCGTTTTCATAATGTGTTACCTCAGAACATTAGCCAGGTTAGAGTTAAGAAAACAACCCATGGATCATCAGGCCTGACCCTGTCGAGAGTCGCATTTGGGGCATTGTAGAAATCACCGGTAAACACATAAGCCGCACTTATACCGGCAGTTAAGAATACACGTAAATTGTACTTTAACTCAGCATTTATTTCTGTTCCCATGTGGTTCCCACCACCATCGAGATTGAAATTACTGAATGCAATGGCAGAACCGACTCTTCCGGAAAATCTGTTAGGGATGAAATCTTTCATTACACTTAATGATGCTCCGGCTACACCAAGACCCATATTCGAAATATCATGCACCATCGAGTAGTATCGGCTCACGACTTGCGGATCAGGAAATAATAGAAACGCTCGGTGGGAGCCATAAATCCCAACAGGAGATCCCCATACATTTCCGGTGAGTACACTATTGAGGTTTCCATCCTGAATCCCATCATCATCGCCTGTGGTAAAAATGGCTTCGAGCGTAATGCGGTCGTTGTTTGTCATTCCGTATTTGTAATGGATACCTGCATTGAATGCAACCCCAAAAATGTTGGCATTGTCAACTTCGGGAGCCTCAGGTGCCATACGGCCAAGGTTTGCTATAACGTAGGCATCAAAAGAGAAAGGAGAGAAAGTGAAATTACGGTTGTACGCCATATTGGTGCCCAGCCATAAAATATCAGCTTTGTAACGTTGGTTAGTTGTCCCGGGGATGCGCACACGAACTGCGCCGTTATATTGAGCCAAAGCGCTTGTCATTCCCTGACCAAGTACGCTGATTCCACCGGCTCCATTGGCTGTATCACGTAAATACCATGCACTAAAACCGAGCTCCAGCCTCGGGTGCGGACGCGTCATTGCATCTGCCATAAAGAGAATGACATCATCATCTTGCGAAATTTGATTTTCCCAAAGCTGATAAAATCCCAAGCGGGTATTAATAGTCGGGTGTGGACGCGCAAACCAGCTTACACCTACTGCCTGTGTGCCCCAAAATGAAAGTTTATATCCGGTACGCTGAAATAACTCAAGCGCGTTAATATTCGGATCGTAAGGGCTGTCGAAAAGGCGCTGAAGTCCAATAACCAGATTCCAGTTTGCATCAGGTGGACGAAGATCTACATTTGCCATTAGAGTTTGCAGGTTTACCTGCCCGCCGCTAAGGCCGCCACCACGGTTATTTCCGGCTCCGTAGGATTGGTCACCCCATGTATAATCTATTTTAAAAAGGCCTCTGAACGTAGCAAATCCATCTAAAATAGATGGCCTGTACACAAAAAGAGGCACAAAACGTTGCTCGGTGTAAAGCCCGAATCTCTCTACAGTATTGGTGGAATTAGTACCAAATAAACGGCCAATTACCTGCCCCTGAAGCACGTCGTTTGTTGGTGTAACATTTGAAGTTGTTGTACGGGTAAAAGAGTACCCAATGAATTGGAATTCTCCAGGCAGTGGATCGGTTAGACGATCATCTTCTTGTTGAGCCGCCGCCGGAACCACAAGCAGAAGCAAAAGTAAGGCAGTTAGCGTTTTCATGACATAATACCCTTATAGCAGTTTTAAAAAGAACCAGCCGGAAAGAACTTCCGGCCGGAAATAATTATGGTTAGTCTCTGTCTCTTTCGTAACGTTGAATCCAAAGAGGACCGGCTTGCTGCCCACCCTGAATAGTACTTCCAAAACCGCCTTCAGGGGTTGGAGGTGTTACACCTTCGAGTGCCGGAGATGACTGAATTACTTCGTATGTCATCTGATCGCCATCAACTCTGAAAATACCGGAAGAAGTAAGCGTAGTAGGTACTGATTGATTCAGTGTAATCGTACGAATACCTTCTTCGTTAGGCTCACCGGCTACCCAGTTGCCTTCGAAGTTAACTGCTGCGCCACTGCTATCAACAGAAACTACAGAGTAGGTCTGATTTTCGAAGAACTCAGCATCAATCCTTGCGGTTTGTACCAAAATGGCCAGTCCCGGAGCTACGTTTCCGACTCCTTCAGAAACCCATGCTCCTACAAGCTCATCAATATCCTCTTCGGGCTCCGATGAACTGCTTGAGTCACATGCATAGGCTACCAGAGCAAAAGCAAGTAATAATGCGATTAATTTAATTTTCATTTGTTTCTCCTGTTTAATTTAGGTTTGTTGTGATTTGGGTATTAATAATTCTGATTCACCCTCGGCTGTAATCTTCCCAAATTGATTTATACATCCGGTTTTTAGGTGAATTCTGTTTCTGTCAAGGTCAATATTTGTTATTTCAGCAAACGCGGTAATAGTATCATCAACAAATACCGGCCTGCGGAAGGCTAATTTTTGTGATACATAGATAGCACCCGGCCCCGGTAGTTTGGTGCCGAGTACGGCGGATATAAGTCCCGCAGAGTAAATTCCGTGCGCAATACACTTGCCGAAAGTGGTCTGTGCTGCATAAGTCTCATCTAAATGCACAGGGTTATCATCACCAGTAATTTCTGCAAAGAGTGCTATATCTTTTGCAGTGACTTTTCGGATTAACTCCGCTTTTTGTCCGATGTTGAAGGTTCCTATTTCAAGTGGTTTCATATCAAATCCCTCAGTTTTCGTTTAAGGATTTTGCCACTGTCACTTTTAGGCAGCTCTTCAATAAAGCGTATGTGTTTGGGGATTTTAAACTTTGCAAGTTTACCTGTGCAAAATTCAAGAATAGTTTCTTTGGTCAGTGCTTTTCCATCCTCAACTACAATAAAAGCCATTCCGCTTTCACCCCATTTTTCATCAGGAACACCAATAACCGCGGCTTCTCTGACTCCGCTAATCTTCCTGATAATTTGTTCCACTTCAGCGGGATACACATTCTCGGCACCGCTGATATACATATCTTTTTTGCGGTCCATTACATAAAAATAGCCCTCAGGATCTCTTCTAACAATATCTCCCGTGTGCAGCCAACCATTTACTATGGTTGAGTTAGTGGCTTTTTCATTGTTCCAGTATCCCGCCATCATAGCCGGGCCGCCAAGAACGAGTTCGCCGGGGGTGTTTTCAGGAACGTCGTTTCCCTGTTCATCCAAAATTCTGGCATTTACATAGAAATTCGGAAATCCGATGGAGCCGATTTTTCTGATGGCATCTTCTTCATTCAAAGAAAAAACATTCGGACCAAATTCTGTTAATCCGTAACCCTGTCTGATGGGAATTCCTTTGTCATGCCAGTCTTCAATCAAATTCAACGGCATGGGTTCACCGCCAACGATAGCGTAACGGACACTGCTCAAATCGGCGTTTTCGAAAGCCTCGGTTCTGCGCATCATGTCCATCATTGTGGGGACTCCAAAAAGGATAGTAACTTTTTCGTTACTACAGAGCTGTAACACTTTTTCAGGCTCGAATTTATTGGATAAAATCAGCCGCGCGCCACGATGGAAAAATGGAGTAGTAAGTACATTCCACCCTCCGGTGTGAAAGAACGGGGCGAATGTAATGGTTACATCATGCTGCGTGAGATTCAGACGTAATCCGGTATTCACTGAATTCCAGAAAAGCATTTTATTTGTGATAACCGCGCCTTTTGGCCTTCCGGTGGTTCCCGAGGTGTACAAAATCATGCAAGGAGATTCAAACTCGCCGGAATGTGAAATTTCTGATGCGTTCGCATTTTTATACGCCATCGCATAAAAGCCATCAGAAGAATCAATTTTTATTTTTGGGATGTCATCTTCAAGCTTTTTTACGGTTTCAGTGAATGCATCTTCGTGCAGTAAAAGGGCAGGAGAAGCATCCTCAAGAGGCCATGCAAGTTCTGCCGCCGTGAATCTGAAATTAAGGGGAACAAGGATGCATCCCAGTTTCTGAACAGCAAAAAACAAAAGTAAATAATCGATACTGTTCAGCGAAAGTACTGCGATTCGGTCACCTTTCTTTACTTTGAATTCAGAAACCAAATATTCAGCAAGTTGATTAACCCGCTGATAACACTCTGCATATGTGAGTTTATCGTCTGAATCCTCAAACTGAACGGCTATCTGATTCGGAGCGTAAGTCGCCCAGCGCCTGAACCAGTCCAGTTCTGTGTGATAATCGCTATTTGAATGTTTGAGAGGATACATAATTACGATTTATATAAAGTTGAAAAGGATATCATGATGCTGAACCTTTTTGTGATTTACTGAATTTCAACACCGTGAAACCGGCAATTACAGAGCAAATAATGGCAATTGCCGCGGCCACTCCAGGGTTCTCACCCGTAGATTTTGTAAAGGGAACCGCAAGTTGGCCGTAATACATGCTGAAATGCACTATCACGGCCGTCAATGAAGCTGTGAAGGCAGCATAAACAGACTTCCTGGCGAAAAACATCCCCATTAAAATGGGAACAAAAGCGGCAGAGAAATAAGCATAAACACCATTTTGCGCGAAAATACCGACGCTCAGTTTTGGGTTCATAATCTGATTCCACGATAAGAAAAATGTGATCACTGCAAGAGCAACGATAACAAGCCGGTTCACAATGATTTTCAGCGGAAGGCCGGTTCGTTCGCGATCCAGCAGCGATCCCGTCAACGGATAAATCAAATCGTTTGTAATAGATGTGGAAACCGATTGAAGCAAGCCTTCAAGTGTGGATAATCCCGCTGAAATCAATCCCATAATTACAATTAAACCAATAAATACAGGGAATTCACGAACAACATAGGCCGAGACAATGCCATCCATAGGGATCGGATTTCCTGCGAAAGTAAGGTCGGGGAAGGAAATTCTGGCATACAATCCGGCAATCACCACCAAGAAGAAAATCAACTGAACAATGATGCCAACGGTGAGGTATTTATTAACATCTGAATCGCTTTTCAACAAAAGGCTTTTTGTGAGGATGTGAGGCTGACAGATAATAGCCACCCCGACTATGAATTGCGCAATAAAGATTTCGAAATAATCCCTGAAAAGGAAACTCGCTTCGTTTGTTGTTTGTACAAGTTTGGCATCGATGGCTGCTAATTTGGCGATAAATCCATGCACGCCCTCACTGAAATGTTCATAACCAGACCCAAGTAAAATGAAGGCCACAACAAGCATGAGCAATGCCTGAATAGTATTGGTATAGACCAATGAATTGGCGCCGCCATACATCATGTATCCGAAAACGAAGGCGATAATCCCAAATAAAGTCCAAAATTCAGGCAGGTTCAGCGCGCTTGAAATCACTTTTGTGAGTCCCACACATATAAGAACGATAAACGTTATTAATAGCAGGGATAGCACGGCAAAGAAAATGCTGTACTTTTTGCTTCCGTACATAGTACCCATCCACTGCGCCATCGTGAGCGCTTTAACGGTTGAGCCGTGTTTTCTGAATCCTTTTGTTAGCACCGCGAGCGAAATAACGGCAGCTAATGGCAATGCTATAGCCATAGAAACAATGGCGCTGAAACCGAAAAGGGCAACAAATCCAGGATTAATAATAAACGTTGCCGCGCTTGTAATGGAAGCCGCAAGCGAGAGCCCAACCGCAACAGGGGAGAACATAATATTTCCGAGGGCGTAATCATCTATATTACGCGTTTTCTTTGCGCCACGCACCACAAAAAACAGGATTGCCGATGCATAAACTGCAATCAGAATCCAGCTGGCAGTTACAAGTTCGCGTGATGCTAATTCCATAGTTTGATGATTACTTCGTTAATTATTACCATCTGAAAGCACTACAGGCGAAACTTAATCCGCCTCCGGAGCCCATAAATACAATGATATCACCGGTGTTTAACTCGCCTTTTTTGACGGAGTAATCCAGTGCCATGCCAATAGCTGCTGAGCCTGTATATCCCAATTCAGACATTATTGGCGGAGCAGTTTTCCGGGGTAGGCCGATATTGTCCATAGTTTCCCAGATTTGATTGATATTTATCTGAGTCATAAATGCCCTTTTGATATCGGACACTTCGAAATCTCCTCGTTTTGCGACTGTCGAAATCATGTCAGTCCACATAATGGGATTTAATTCTTTCGGGAATTTTTTCACAAATTGAAGCTTGTGCAATTTCTTGTCGATATTTTCATGGGATGCAGGATGTGCCGCCGCTCCAGAATAAATCCCCATATAATCGAAATACTCGCCTTTCGTGCGTAAATCAGAGGAAAGGTGGCCCGAAGTACCGCTTTCAACCGGACTCAAAATAGCCGCCGCGGCTCCGTCAGCGAATAGTGTGGCTGTTTTTTTGTCCTTTATATCAAGGAAACGGCTCATGGCGTAGGCTCCGATTACGAGTACAAAACGATATCTCGAATCTGCCTTAATAAAGTTTGTTCCAGTTTCGAGCGCGGTTACGAATCCGGCACATGCCGTGTTTATATCGAATGTAGCGGCGTTTGTGAAACCACCTTTATGCTGTAATACCGAAGCTGTGGAAGGGGAGATATAATCAGGTGTGTCGGTTGAAATAATGATGAGGTCAATATCAACGGGTTGCAATCCTGACATTTCCAGCGCATTGGTTGCAGCCTCAAGACATAAATCGCTTGTGGTTTGATGCTCAGCCATCCACCTGCGCTCTTTGATGGTCAGATTTTCAACGAGCCATGTATCTACATCTTCACCAAGCTGTTCATTGAACCAACTGTTTGGCACTACCTTTTCAGGAACATAACTTCCCGTCGCTATGATTTTCGCGTTTCTCAAATAGTCAGGCCTCCGTCAACGCTTAGGGTGGTTCCGGTGATGAAAGAAGCCTCGTCTGAAGCCAGAAACAGATATGCTTTAGCAATATCTTCGGGTTTGCCGAGCCTGCCAAGTGGAGTTTTAGAGCTTATGCCATCAATAATTTTCTCAGGCATTTTTTGCACCATTTCAGTGGCTATAAATCCGGGTGCCACAGCATTCACACGAATTCCTTTTCTCCCGAGTTCGCGCGCCCAGGTCTTTGTCATTCCAATAACACCGGCTTTGGCAGCTACATAATTAGTTTGGCCAAAGTTTCCATACAAACCAACAACAGAACTTGCATTCAAAATCACACCAGAGCCTTGTTCAACCATTATTTCAGCACAAGCTTTAGTGCAATTAAAAACACCGGTAAGGTTGATATCTATCACTTTTTGCCAGCTTTGCGGATCCATTTTCATCAACGTCCGATCGAGTGTGATACCAGCATTGTTCACGAGAATATCTATACCACCGAACATTTTTTTGATTTCTGAAACCGCTTCCGTAACGGCATCAAAATCAGACACATCAACCTGTTGAAACATGCTCCTGGTTGAAGAAGATGTCATTGAGGCTATCGCTTTTTCGCCTTGCCCTTTGTTGATATCCCATATAATGACGTTCGCGCCCTCTTTATAGAATAGTGAAGCTGTGGCAAGTCCTATTCCTGCAGCTCCACCTGTTATTAATGCTGTTTTATTTGAAAGTTTCATAGTTCTATGTTTTAAACGTTTGATAAATATCAAACGTAGTTCTCAAAAAATTACACGGTTTCTGTTTCTGCCTGATTTTTTACCTGCATCCACTCTTCCAGAAAAGCCTTATGATGCTTTGACATCAGGGAATAGAATAATTTCATTTCCTTCATGCGCAGCTCAAGATGGATGAGTCCGTTTGGGCCTTTCGCGTTTAGCTTTGTGATGAAAGAATCTGCGATATATTCGTTTTTTCGCATGTTTTTGGAGTAATTCCTGAATGCTTGTCCGAATATATCATCTTTGGCTTTATAGTAATCTTTACGTTCGCCGGGAATCCAAACACGCTCAATCAGTTGATGTTCTTTTAACTTTCTTGATATTTGGGAAATAGGGCCTTTACTCATTTTGAGCCTCTCAGAGATTTCATCTAATGATAAAGGTTCTTCTGTGGTGAGAAGCAGGGCGACAATCTTTCCCATCAAAGAGCTATGCCCAAGATTATGATACGCCTCCGCGTATGTATTAATAAGTTCATCAATTATATATTGCTGATCTTCCATCGAAGCATAACTTTTGAAAAATTTGATATCTTTCAAATATTATAAATAATAAAAGCGGTTTTTCAAAGCAAAAAAGTTAGTTTGCAAAGAAAAGTTTTTGATAATGTATTTTTATGGGCTTAGCGAGCTACGGGTTGGGGTTAATTTTTATGACAAAAACTAAGACTCGAGGGCATGAGGTTCACTAAGTAATGAGGTTGAAGAATTGAGCAAGAATTTAAACCACACTAACCGGGAGTATCTTCTAACTTTTGAGGGTTCTGTCTGACGTCAAATACATGTACTATTTCGATACGCCCTTTTTTGTCATTTATCCAATAACAATCTTGAGCCCTCTCCGAAAAGTTAATTATGAACCCTGCCTGCAGCAGGCAGGGTTCTAAAAAAAACTACAAGGGACGGGCAAGGACTACCGTTTTTTTGAAGGAGCGGTTTTTGCCGGATGCGCTGTTGTAGGCTTCGAAATAAATAACATAGATGCCAATTCTGTTTTCCATGCCATTGTCCCGGAGGCCATCCCAAATAAGTGAACCCTCGAAGCCGGCTGAAATGCCGTCGGCAAGTGTTCTCACTAATCTGCCATAGCGGTCGAATATGCGAACACTCAGCAAATAGTCGGGTTCATTCAGGCGGTAATTGATAAACAGATTGTCATCCTGACCATCTCCGTTTGGAGAAAACGGATTCGGTTCAAGTGTGATGGACTCTGTGTCGGGCAAAGTTTCTGGTGTAGCGAATAGTGAATTCCGGTTTCCGGGTGTGCCACCGAGCTCAACCACACTTGATCCCCAATTAGACTTCTCGTTGGATGGACTGTTCGGATTTATACGCTCAAGTGCTATTCCTCTTGTATCCAAAAGATTTGGGTTATGCCAGTCAGGTGCGTAAAAAACGCTGTCGATCACAGTACTGTCGCCGGTGGCGATGTAAACAGCATCGCCCTGCGTTGAGAGGCTGAGTGTACTTCTGTCGGCTCTGAAGAAAAACCTGTCGTCTTCAATCTGGAAAAACTGACTGATACGTGTGTCGGCAAAATTACTTTGTGGGTCAGCAAAAATTACAGCATATCCATTGGCGGGAATCCAGGCGGAAGTGGTACTGACAGGAAATATGGTACTGATTTCTCCATCGCGGTCAGGCTCATCGTGGATGAAAATACCTTCCAGATTAATGGCGTAATTCCTGCGGTTATAGAACTCAATGTATTCGCTTTGATCCGGAAAATCATTGTACCGTCCGCTTATAGGCTGATACATTATTTCGTTGATCACCAAATCACCAGGTGATAACGCCTGCGCTACAGGAATGGTTCGTTCATCGGCAGCATTACCCGGTACGTCAGGCAGATTTTGGATAGTTATAACTTCATCGCCATCGCCTGTGTCTTGTTGGTTAGAATTTGGTTCCTGTAATAGAACCCGGTTCGCCGTAAACGGATTGATGTCAAAAATTTCAAGCTCAGTATTTCCCAATAAAAAGCGGGTATCTTCATCGGGTGACACAAATTCATTGAATCTCACCTCAATAAGATTATCATCGGTTCTTTTTGAAAATACAGGAAATGGCGGGTTGGTATTTGGTTCAAAATTTACGTTTGTTTCACTGGCGGAATGTCCCTCGGGATGCGTACGCCAATTGGCGGGGTCATTCGATGCCGATTCAGGATCAAGGCGCTCAAGCGAGAATCCAGCAGGACTGCCACCCCATGAAGGGCTGTATCTGAGGCTGTCAACGAGCGTGCCGTTTTGATTGCGTACAAAAATGGCATCCCCATTTTGGCTTAATGCCAGCATTGTTGGCACGGTGAACGATTGGGAATCCGGGACACCAAGCAGTTCGGGAGCATCAGATATAACCAAATATTCTCCCGGCCTGAGCGGAATATTTTCAGAAGCACTGCTAAGTTGAATAGTCATTGTTGAACGTCCGATTTGCCACTCATGCAGGTTTAAATTTCTGTCAGATCTGTTATGCAGCTCAATAAAACGAGGAGTTTCACCGGTAACTTGCCGGTATAAAAACTCATTAATCACAATATCATTGAAATCAGGTTCAACAAAATCAAGGAAAATAAATGGGATTTCAGTCTCCGGCAATGGAACACCGAAAATACTTTCAACATCCTGTACTGTTAGCGTGTACTCATTGTTATCTACCATCGGCGAAGTAAGGCTGAGTTGCACAAGATTGTTCTCGGTTACTTCTATAGTTTCTATAGCGAGTTCAGTGAGTGAGTAATTATCGGGATTTCCAGCACTTTCAGTTTCCACCGATCGGTCAAATAAAATGCTTACTATGGTGCTGTTAACCGGCGTTACTGCTTCTATTTCAAGCGGGTTGTCATCTGGTTCAGCTGTATTTTGTTGTCCGGGTGTTCCGCCTGCATCAGCGGTTGATTCTGACCAGTTTTCTGCGAAGAAGGAGGGAGCATCGGGTAACCTGCGCTCCAATGCAACGCCATCACCCCCCCATGTTGAAGGATTATATCTGAGTGAGTCAACAAGAATATCATCTTCCTGATAAATTTTTATCTGATCTGCCGAAGCTCTGTTCAGGGATGGAAAATTACCCAGCTGTAAATAATTTTGGCTGCCGAATTGAGAAACAAGCCCCAGGCTGTCTGATGTCAATACCACAAACTCACCGGGGCCGATAAAGTAATCTTCTGTTGTTAATCTGCGAGTCGTTGTGGTGTTATCCTGAATACGCCAGTCTTTGAGGTTAAATAACTTATCTTCTGTATTGTTGAATAATTCTACGTATTGGGCGAAGTCAGCTGGATTGTCGTAAAAGAACTCGTTAATTACTACATCTCCGATTTTTACTACGTTTATGATGGTAAATGGCAATGTTTCAGTGTCCATCAAACCGCCAGATAAATCCCTGATTCCCTCAACGGTTAACTCGTATTGTCCGCCGGGCAGATTTTCGTCATAGATAATTCTAACAGTATTAACTTCGGGGATGGAAAAGTCCTGAGGATTTCCGACGTTATTATTGATGATAAACGAGTTCAGAGATACCGAGGCCGGGTCGACTGCTTCTGAGAAAACTACATCGAATGTTTGGGGATTAATTACGTTTATTCCTGCGAGAAAAAGCGGACTTTTTGATACGAATATGTCATCAAACTGTACCAAATCAAGTCGTGTGCCGGTGTATGTGGCTTTAAGCCCAAACCATGAAGCATTCGCATATGTATTGTCAATAGCCGGTGTTCCTTCAGGCTCGGGGATACTGCCATAACCCGGCGAGACGAATAATTCCCATTCGGCATCACGGTTTCGGGTTACTTTTACCTGATAGCCGACATTGGCTTCAATCAGCGTGGCGCCTGTAACCAGAACGGTTTCTTCCCCATCATCTAAACGTACAACGCGGAAAAACTTATTAGCGCCGGTTTCCCCGATTCTGACGGCATACCCGTTTACACCGGAGGTAATTTCAGGACGGTCGCTGATCAGGTACACATAGGCTCTGTTATTATTTGAAGTCAGATACTGCATGTTAACATAAAATTCCCACGTGCCATAATTTGCCGGAGAAGCGGTACTCAGAAATGATGTATCTGCTGCATCGCTGTCAAGCTCCAGAAGCGTATTTCCATCTTCTTCAACAAAAGTCCAGTCCTCAAGGTCGCCTACCCATTCGGGATTTTGTGTGATGTCACCGTCTTCAAAGTCTTCTGCGATCACCAGAATTTCGTCAGGTTCTTCAAACTCAAACGTCAAATTCTGCGACATGGCTATCCCGAAAATACTTTCAAGCCCGGCAACCGTTAGTGTGTACTCGGTATCAAAAGAGAAAGCAGAAGCAAGTGTGAGTCTTATAGAATTGAATCCGGTTTTTTGTGAGGATTGTACCTGAAGTCCGCCGCTCAGACTGAAATTACCGGAATCATCGGCGGTTCCCCGGTCAACATGACGGTCGAAAATTAAGTCGAGGGAGGTGGTGCTTCTGAATTGAACAACCTGCAACACGAGTGGTTCTTCGATGATATCCACACTGTTTTCTTCACCCGGAGTTCCACCCAGCGGATCTTCAGTATCAGCCCAGTTTTCTGCTGCGTAGCTAACAGCAAACGCTGACCGACGTTCCAATGCTGTTTCAAATCCACCCCAGGTTTCCGGGTTGTACTCAAATTCATCTATAATTTGGCCATCAGGGTCAGATACTGAAATTAAAGCTGCACCATCATCGGGTAAAACGGGGAGGGTAGATACTTGCAAATAGGGCCTGCTTCCGAATGTATCAAAAAGTGATGTTGTATCGGCGGCTATTACAATGAATTCGCCTGGCTCAAGGAATGTGTCTTCGGGTAAATCAGCTGAATCATTGTTTACAGAAATTTGCCATTCAGCAAGATTGAAAATTTTGCCGGATGTGCGGTTAAAAAGCTCGATGTATTGTCCGAAATTCGATGGGGAAGAGTGGACAAATTCATTTATCACCACATCGCCTGTAGCCGGTGTGTCACCAGGATCGCTCTCGGTTCGTGTTAGTGTGATAGAAAAGGGTGATTCTGCGAGTCTTTGCTGATCGTTTCCTTCCGCACGAACACTCCATTCAGCCTGAAAGGATTCATCAACATTAACACCTGCATCAGCGAGTATTACATCGAGATCGCTCTTGGAAATAGTAAAAACGGTGTTTTGTCCATCGTTGTCAGAATCAAAAGATGCTAAGGGATCATCAAAAGAGCCGCCTGCAGAAATAAAAAGCCACGTGTAGCTTTCGGCATCCTCAGAGTCGTCCCATGTGAATTCTGTTATGGATGTATCATTCTCATTGGTAGTCAATTCAGCACCATCAAGCGGTGAAAGCAGACTGAAGTTACCCAGTGTTGAGATGGTAAATCCCAAAGTTTGCGGTTCCATTTCTATACCAAGCATGTCGGTTACGCCGCTGACGGAAAGTTCGTACTCTCCACCTGGAATTTCATCCTGAAAAGTCAATAAAACTGTCTCGGGGGATGTAACTGTTGCTGTTTCCGGCTCGCCTATACCGTCAGAAACTGAAAATCCGGTTATGTTGACTGAGCTTTCTTCAATTTCTTCCGAGAATAAGACTTCAAGCTGGTTTTGGGCTATCACATCCACAGACAATGTAAAAGGTGGATTTTTAGTGATGATAAAGTCGTCAAAGAAAAACCGGTCAAATCTGGTAGGTGTGTAAGTTGTCCTCACCCCAAAGTATTCAGAAGTAGTGTGCGTGTTATCAATTGCGGTATCGCCCTCAGGCTGAGGAGTTGATCCATACCCTTCAGATACAAATAATTCCCACTCACCTACAGAACTGCGGGTAACCATCACCTGATATCCTACATCTTGAACGATTGGTGTAGTTCCGCTAACCAAAACAGTCTGTGAACCATCATCGAAGCGGACTATCCGGAAAAACTTGTTGGCGCCTGATTCCCCAATCCGTACACCATATCCGTTTACGCCCGATTCGGTATCAGCGCGGTCACTGACAAGAAACACGAATGCCTGATTATTATTGGAGGATACAAACCCATCAAGACGCACAAAAAACTGCCATGAGCCATACGCTGCAATAGATTCGGTACTCAAATGCGACATTCCGCCGTCTTCGCTGTCGCCATTAAGCCGTAATAGATTATTTCCGTCTTGTTCTACGATAATCCAATCATCCACATCGCCCACCCATTCCGGATTTTGAGTAAAATCGCCGTCCTCAAAATTTTCATTTAGAATTACTTGCTGTGCAATAACCTGAGTATAGAGCAAAAAAAATAAAGCAATTACAGACAGGTGTTTGGTTACCCGCACACTTATATTAGTGGGCTTTTTCATGGCAAATCAATGTTTATTTGAAAATAATCCGGGTTATTGTGATTATTCTTACATCTAAAATACAAATGTAGGACAAAAAGAGAAAGTTCAACACTTTTAACTGAATTATCCGGATTACTCAGCATGAAATCCGATAGTTCCCCCTTCTTTATGCCTGTATTTTCCGATAGACACGACATGGCAGGCCAAGTACGAATCTCTTAATAAGCCTGGCAGTGAAAAGCATACGCTTGTGTCTTCGTGTTTACTAAAAGCCGGTTAATATTTTATATCCTAATATTTTATTGCGGAAAAAGCTTAAAACCCGTAACATTCTGGTCTTGTAAAAAAAGCATAACTCATGCGAAATTATTCTTTTATCACTAACGATAACAATTATTTAAACTAAACCAAAAATACAGTGGACTTACTTTTTCTTACACCATTAGCTGCTATTGTGGCGCTCATCGCAGCGTACGGATTTGCAAAAAGCGTGCTTAAAGCTCCGGCCGGAGATGATACCATGAACCAAATTGCAGATGCAGTAAAAGAGGGTGCAGGGGCATACATGAACAGGCAATACACCACCATTACATACGTAGCGGTAGGGATTGTTTTACTTTTTGCACTTATTTCATTTCTTGCTCAAACCGGGGTTATTGAAGGAATTAGTGCTGTTACCTGGTGGTGGACAACCGCAGGGTTTGCCGTTGGTGCGTTATTTTCGGCTTTAAGTGGTTATGCCGGAATGACCATCGCCGTTCGTGCTAACGTTCGTGTGGCCGAAGCGGCTAAAACCGGACTTCCAGGTGCGCTTAAGCTTGCTTTTAACGGTGGTGCTGTTGCAGGGCTTGCAGTTGCCGGTTTAGCACTCCTCGGTGTTGCCGGTTTCTTCTATTTATTCAATAACGTGCTTGGCCTTGCAGATCCTGTAAATCCACTCGTGGGTTTTGCGTTTGGTTCTTGTTTGATTTCTCTTTTCGCACGTGTTGGTGGTGGTATTTATACCAAAGCAGCCGATGTTGGAGCTGACCTTGTTGGTAAAGTGGAAGCTGGTATCCCTGAAGATGATCCGCGTAACCCGGCTGTAATTGCCGATAACGTAGGTGATAACGTAGGTGACTGTGCCGGTATGGGTGCTGACCTCTTCGAAACATATGCTGTAACTGCTATTGGTGCTGTGCTTCTGGGTTTCCTTCTACCTGATGTTATGGC
>SLDG01000124.1 GCA_007125355.1 Balneolales bacterium
CAAACATTTAATTTTGATATTAACTAAATAATCGAGATTTTAGGTACTGTTAATCTGCTAATGAACAAGTTATTATGTATCAAAATCAGCATTTCTTCCATATTCCTGTAATGGGAACCGGCCATTCTATTGATAGTCCCGCTCGTGTTGCCCACTTAGGCATTAATTCGGTTGTCTCTATTGTAGATGATCTCCTGTGCGAGAAAATCAGAAAATATTACTCAGAACATTTCAACCTCCCCTTTAAAGGGATTCCCAGGACCGCAGAAGATGGCCGTGCAAGACGCATCACTGCTTTTTTGGATACCATGCAATCGGTGGTAAATAAAAAGTTCGAAGAGTTAAAATCACAACCAATGTTTAGTGATTCCTTAAAAGACCGTTATTTCAATCTTCTACCAGATACGAATCCGCTAAAAGTAATGTACGATGAAATTCGTACGCTTTCAGATGCATCAAACCGCGAGTCTTTGATCGAAAAACTAACCTCAAAGATGACACCCGGTTCAATTGATGTGAACATAATGACTAAAGTGGATGCACTTTCGAAAGGGAAAGACGGAAATCCGCAAAGTGCTGAATATAGTGATGCAAGTGCCGCTTTAAGAGGGTATGCTAATAGTTCGGTTTCTTCGAGTTTAATTCTTTCTGCGGGATTTAATCCCAGACTTTATGGATACCTCAGTGAATTCAGGGATTTCTACAGAGATGTAAACGGCAGAATTAAAAAATCGCTGATTCTTAAGGTCAGTGACTTCCGTTCGGCGTTGATTCAAGGCAAGTTTTTAGCTAAAAAAGGACTGGAAATAGCAGAGTTTCGCATTGAGTCGGGCCTTAATTGCGGTGGCCATGCCTTTGCTTCAGACGGACAGTTGATGCCGGTTTTATTACGTGAATTCAGAGAAAAGAAAGCTCAACTTGCTGAAACCTTTCAGCCATTAATAAAAAGTTATTACGAGCAAATGGGCTGGGAATACAAAGCAGAGGCCGATATTACACCTAAAATTACTGTTCAGGGTGGAATTGGAACATCCGGAGAAATGAAGCGCCTTTTGAATGATTTCGAAATGGATGGCACAGGATGGGGAAGTCCTTTTTTACTTGTTCCGGAAGCCACATGTGTAGATTCAGAAACAATGACATTGCTGGCAGAGTCTGCCGAGAAGGATTTATATCTTAGTAATGTATCTCCGCTTGGCGTTCCGTTCAACAATATTCACAATTCCGGTTCGGATAGACATACTAAAGCACTGATTGAAAAGGGCAAACCCGGCTCTAAGTGTCCGAAAGGCTACTTGGTTACCAACACAGAATTCACCGAGGATCCTCTCTGTACGGCATCAGCAGAGTATCAGCTTTTGAAAATTAATCATATTATAAGCACTGTTGAAGACTCGGGAATTCAGCAAAATGAAATAGATAAAGTGCTGGATAAAACCTGCCTCTGTACCAATTTAGGTACCGGTTCACTTATACGATTAGGCATTCTAAAACCGGAATATGGCAGACAAGAAGTTTGTCCGGGACCTAATATTGCATGGTTCAATCGTGAATATACCTTGCAGGAAATGGTAGATCATATTTACGGGAAAACAAAGTCTCTTGTTGATGAGAATCGCCCACATATGTTCGCCAAAGAATTGACTATGTATGTTGATTATATTAACCAACGTATGGTTCTTGCATGGGGCGACGCAAAGCAGATCCGACAACTGGAAAAAATGCGTAAAAACGTGGATTCCGGCATAGATTATTGCCTGGAAATTGCCAACTCGAAGCCCTATAAAAATGAAAACCTCACTTCACTCAAAAAAACAGCTCTAAAACAGAGAGAACGTTTAAACCAGATTTTTGAGGAAAAGTTGGAGGTAGCTTAGATTAATAAAACTTCATTTCCAATTTTTGAGTGCGCTCTGATTAATCAAAAAGTACCAAATTAACTTTCGAAGAGTAATTTTATAAAACATAAAAACAATAACTTACCTTCGTGAAACTTTGTGCCTTCGTGTCTTTGTGCCTGCCTGACTGCATCGGCAGGCAGGGTTCATAATTAACTTTTCGGAGCGAGCTCAAATTTTGTTATTAATAACAATTTTTAGAAATGAAGTTAGCGTTAAGCTGCTTTGCGTCTCCTTAACCTCAGCCTTAATCACTCATTAATCGTAATTTTCTTTATTACATCACCCTGACGAATTTCATCAATTACTTCGAGGCCTTCTGTAACTTTTCCGAAAACAGTGTGATTACGGTCTAAGTGAGCAGTATTTTTTCTGCTGTGACAAATAAAAAACTGCGATCCGCCTGTATTCCGGCCGGCATGTGCCATAGACAAAACTCCACGATCGTGGTATTGATTATCGCCGTCTAATTCGCACTTAATTTTATAGCCCGGCCCGCCGGTACCGGTTCCGTTAGGACATCCCCCTTGAATAACAAAATCAGGAATTACGCGATGGAACGTAAGTCCATCATAAAATCCGTCTTTTGATAGTTTAATAAAATTCTCTACCGTGCCGGGAGCATCATCAGCGAAAAAATCAACTTCCATGTTCCCTTTTGCCGTTTCAATTGTTGCAGTACTCATAGTTCTTTTAGTAATTGTGGTAATAATTTATTCGCTATTCATTGACAACGATGTTAAAAATAACTTTCGAATTTCTATATACTTTCTAATTTTTTTTCCATGCACGAATCAACGTAACTTCCTTAGCGATTTCTTCAGAACTTGGCACATTTTCTGATTTATATCTTATATTTTTTAAAACATCTGAGAACCCGCTCTTGGACGATTCACAAATAGCAATCAGATCTAAGTCTGCAAGTTCTTTTAGCAACTTTCTGGCCTTAGGATTCAATATATCTACTTTTACAGTTTCCATACTTAAATGTACATAATTTATCTCGATCCGAAAAACTTAGTGCATTCGGGATTTGAGCGTTCAGAATTTTCGAACAAACAAATAAAATCACAAAGTCACGAAGGTACGAAGTTCACTAAGAGGAAAAGAAGTATTGAGAAACTTAAATTGAAAACATATACTTTGTGAACTTTGTGTCTTAGAGTCTTGGTGATTGTCAATGAGGTAAACTCGAAGGCAATAAATTTCGAACACGAAGCCTTCGTGGTTCAATCCAATTACCCTAAAGCCATACTATTCAAATATTCTTATAAACATGTTCCACAAAATCGGCGTTCATGTCTTTAAAACGCTGAATGACCTTCTCTATAAATTCATCAGAGATGGCCTTTTCTATGTCTGCCGGATTTTCGATAAACGTTGCATCCAGTTTGTATGATTGTTCATACGGACCGGCTTCGAATTTTATCAAATATTTTTCATTCCACAGAAATACGGTAATGCGCATCTGCGGGTGAGGTATTTCAGATATAAGCTTCATAGAAAATTACAATCCCAAGCGTTTTATTGCTTCATCAATGTCAATATCAGATTCTCTGAAATCTGTTAGTTTCTCAAATTCGGTCGCGGAAACACAACGAACTAAAAATGTCGAACGCGTTCCCTGTCTGATTCCGGGGCCAAAGTTTATTTCCGGACCCAATCCCTGAAATCCTCTTATCGACTCCATTGCTTCTACAAAAGATTCTCGTGTTAATTCAGAACCTGCAATTCTGAGTCCCTCTGCTATTGGCTCTGCAAATAAAAAACCGGCTATGGCAAATGTTCCCCATCTCACATCGGGATGATGCTTTTCCAGTGCGGCCTTATATTTTTCGTACAACTCAGGATTGTTTATATCAATACCGCCAAAAGACGAGAAAATAACATCAGCCCATCCGCCATCGGTAATATCGTACATTAATGCCATATCAGACAACGTGCTTGACGCCACCCATTGAGGCGAAAATCCCCTTACCGCTGCTGTACCCAAAGTAATAGCTGCCTGCCGGGGCAATACCCAAAGTAGAACAGCCTCAGCTCCGGCACTTTGCAGGCGTGCAACATGGGAATTCAAATCAGTATCCATGATTTGAGTAGAAACAGTGGCCACCATTTCGAGGCCATGAGCCTCAAGAGCCAGCTCGGCGCCAATTCTTCCACCCCTGCCATAATCATCACTTTGGTAAATAATACCAATTTTGGATAATCCCATTTCCTCAACAAGATAATCTACCTGAACGGCAGCTTCCTCAGAATAAAGCGGGTACGTGCTAAAAAGGTAATCATGCGGCGGAAATGCCCAATGCGTAGACCCTGATGCGGGTGAAACCCAGGGAATATTACGGTCTAAAATATAATCTTTTACTGCCATGCCCGGCGCTGTACCAACACCACCTGCAAACATAAAAACGCCATCACTTTGCACCATTTGCCGAACAACCGAAACAGTTCTTGCGGGCTCATATCCGTCATTTCTGTAAATAAAACGAATATCCCTGCCATGAATTCCACCTTCATCATTTATCATTTTGAAATAGGCGTCCATACCACGTGCCACACTTCCCCATAAAGCCGCCGGGCCTTCAAGAGGCGCCCATGAACCAATAACTACTTCATCATCGGTTACACCGGTGCGGTCTTCACCGGCACAAGCAGTAAATATCAGCATTACTGCAGTAACAAAAACTGTGATTATGGCTAAAAAAGTGGGTTTCATAGTCGTAAAGATTAAAGTTTTGGTTTCACTCTTAGTACATGCTTTCAATTAAATCTTTGTAAAGGTCATTCACCTTGTTGCGTTTCACTTTCATGGTCGGGGTCACCTCCCCGTCTTCTTCGTATAATTTCTTTGGAAGAATAGTAAATTTTCGGACATTTTCAACCCGCGAAAGTGTTTTGTTTACCTTATTTATCTCTT
This sequence comes from Balneolales bacterium, assembly GCA_007125355.1. Taxonomy (GTDB): domain Bacteria; phylum Bacteroidota; class Rhodothermia; order Balneolales; family Cyclonatronaceae; genus SLDG01. The sequence goes on from SLDG01000124.1 coordinate 4,819, forward strand.
TGTTTATGAGCTGATTGATTTCAGGATGCTTCGTTAATTCCGCATAGGTAGAAAATTGCAATTTATGGTCTTGTGCAAATTTCATGGTGTTGTCTTCATCAAGAATAATCAGTGCAGTAAGGTATTTTCGTTTATCGCCAATAACTATTGCATCGTTTATATACGGACTAAATTTTAGTTTATTTTCGATGTACTGTGGCGCGATATTTTTTCCGCCGGCAGTGATAATCAGGTCTTTTTTGCGGTCTATGATACGCAGGAACCCTTCTTTATCAAATTCACCAATATCACCTGAATGCAGCCAGCCGTTTTTAAGGGCTTGAGACGTTTCTTCTTCATTTTTGAAATACCCTTTGAAAACTCCCGGAGATTTCACAAGAATTTCACCGTCTTCAGCAAGCCGGACTTCGACGCCATCAAGGGGTTTCCCGACAGTTCCAACCCGAATTGCATTGAGGTTTGCACCCGTTGTTACTCCACTTCCCTCTGTTTGTCCGTAGCCCTCAACAAGTTTCAAACCAATGGAGTGATAAAAACGGATGACATCCGGCGAAATCGGCGCCGCACCGGAAAACGCCACTTTCATTCTGTCTAAGCCAAGACGATCACGGAGTTTATTAAAAACCAGAACTTTCGCAAGCCAAAAACCCGCTTTTTGTCGCCAACCGGCTTGTCCGCCATCCAAAAACAGCTCTGCGTAACGCTGACCTAAATACAAAGCCAAAAAATATACCAGTTTCTTGAACCGGGTCGCCTCAGTCATGTTGATGAAAATGGCAGAGTAATATTTCTCCCAAATTCGCGGTACAGCGTATCCTATTGTTGGCGAAATCTCACGCATATTATCGGCTACCGTGTCCGGACTTTCAATATAATTGACCACATAGCCCGCGGTGAGCTGAATGTACACGCTAAAAAGCCGCTCAAAAATATGGCACAGTGGCAAGAAAGACAGTACCTCGTCGTTTTCGGAAATGTCTACACCGGAATCGAGTTCTAAAATAGCACGAGCCATCCAAATCAAATTGCGGTGCGTAAGTATGGCCGCTTTGGGCAGGCCCGTGGTTCCCGAAGTGTACACCAAAATGGCATTGTCGTCGGGCTTTTTGGTTTCTGTTATTTTTTTTATGTGGGATGCGTTCTTTGCCCTTTGCTCTCTCCCGATTTCAATAAACGCATCAAAAGATAACACCGAGGAATCCTCAAAATTTCGCAGGCCTTTTGTATCCCAAACAACAACTTTGGTTATCTGTGGTGTGTTTTTCCGAATTTGCAGCCATTTGTCTAACTGCTCCTCATTTTGCACGAACAAAAACACGCTCTCCGAATGATTGATTACATACTCGCATTGTTCGGCCGCGTTTGTGGCGTAAATCCCAACACTAACACCACTTGCAAATTGAATTCCCATATCCGCGAAAACCCACTCTGGAGCATTATCTCCAATTATGGAGACGGCCTGACCGGGCTTAAGCCCAAAATGAATGAGCGCACTTGCCACGCATTCAGTTTGATCGAGATACTCCTGCCACGTGATATCATGCCAGATTCCCAGCCGTTTTTTGCGCATTGCGGTTCTGTTGCCCATTTTGTGAGCTGTATCCCGCATAAGTGCGGGCAGGTTCGGAAAATCGATATGTGATGCGGGCTTACTCATGATTTATGGTAAAAAACGCTGATTACCTCCACTTCTTTTTTCTTCTGTACCGCTGATAACCTTTAATACTGACCTCCGATTTTATGCCGAGATAAAATTCCTTTACATCTTCATCGGCTTTCAATTCCTCGGCAGTGCCCGATGCTACAATTCGTCCGTTTTCGAGAACCAGCCCGTATTGGGCAATTTCGAGCGCCATTGCCGCATTTTGTTCTACCAGCAAAATAGTTGTACCTGTCTGATGAATCTTTTTTATGATGTCGAACATCTCTTTCACCAATAAAGGTGAAAGTCCCAAAGACGGTTCGTCTAACATTAAAAGTTTCGGCCTTCCCATAAGCGCCCGGGCAATGGCCAGCATTTGCTGCTCACCCCCGGAAAGCGTACCCGCAAGCTGTTTTGTCCTTGATTTTAACGCAGGGAAATACGCGAACATTTGCTCTAAATCCTGCGCGACTCCGGCTTTGTCATTTCGGATGTAAGCGCCCATTTTCAGGTTATCGATAACAGAGAGCTCATTAAATACTTCCCGGCCTTCAGGCACATAACCAATTCCCCGCTTTACGATATGCTCTGTTTTTAAACCATTGATTTGCTCACCCATAAACTCAATCAGCCCCTTTTCAGGCTGATTATCAATAAGGCCAATTATCGAATTGAGGATAGTCGTTTTGCCCGCTCCGTTGTTGCCAAGAATTGTGGTTACAGTACCTTCCTCGATATCAAAAGAAATCCCCCTGAGGGCATAAATAAGG
>SLDG01000279.1 GCA_007125355.1 Balneolales bacterium
AGAATGACTCTTTGTTCCTGATAGATAATTTCTCTCAGATATCATACAATAATGAATTCAGAAGCAGAGATGATGTTCGTCCACCATTTGAAGGAGTCTTTGACCTTGAAACAGGCGAAGTTAGCGAAGCTGTAATTGACGGTGAAAATGTAGTTATCTTCAAAAAAACCGGAACCAGAAATTCAGGCCAGAATCTGGAAGTCTCTTTTGTAACTTTTGGCAGAGAAATTCAAGCTGACCCAATGCGGACTATTCAGGCACAGCAAATGCTTGCAGATGAATTCCGTGAAGATGCCGTTGCTTTTGGTTTCGAGGATGAAGCCGCCAGAGCTGAATATGTGGTTCAGGAAGCCACCGCTACTGAAGGCAATCCATTTATAGTAGGCTTGGGCGAGAGCCGCCTCGTTAAACGTGCACTCGCGAACCTTCGCAGGGGAAGTATATCTGAAACGATTGAGTTGGATGACCAATTTCTGGTCATTCATGTAGATGAAGTTCGTCAGGCAGGTGTACGACCACTCGACGAAGTTCGCTCACAGGTTGAAGCTGCCGTAATGCGCGAAAAGCGTCGTGATATAATGATGGAAAGAGCCAGAAGCCAATTTGCCGGTCATGATTCTCTCGAAGCTATTGCCGAGGCCGGAGAAAAAGAAGTACAAACAGCCGGTAATGTTAGAATGAGCAGCAACAACATTTCCGGAGCCGGACGTGAACCGGGTATTATCGGAGCAATTTTTGCTTCTGAAGAAGGTGTGCTAAAAGGCCCTAAAAAAGGTGAAAACGCCGTCTTCTTTTTCGTTATTGAGAGCTTCGAACACGCTGATCTTGCAAATTTATCAGACAGTGAGCGCGACAGAATCAGAACAAGATTACAACAGCAAAAAGCACAAGTATTTACAGCGAACCTTGTAGATCAATTGAGTGAACAGGCAAGAGTTCGTGACCACAGAAGGACGTTAGGAATGATGCAATAAAAAGCTTCTTCTGTTTTTACTGAAATTTTTTAAGGCGGAATTCATACGGATTTCGCCTTTTTTATTTATCATGCTAAATTTATCACTAACTTTCTTGGTGAATAAACCGAGCTATAATGTTATCTAAAGACCCTAATACCAATTCTTTTTCGCCTGAAGACAAAAAATGGATGCGAAAAGCTCTTGAGCTGGCAGCCAAAGGGGCTGGGTATGTGAGTCCGAATCCGCTTGTGGGATGTGTGATTGTTTCTGAAAATGGAAAAATGATAGGCAAAGGCTATCATGAAAGATTTGGACAGGCTCATGCAGAAATAAACGCGCTCAAAAAAGTAAAAGATGTTTCCGCTCTCAGGAATGCCACTATGTATGTTACGCTTGAGCCCTGTGCTCACCATGGTAAAACTCCCCCATGTGCCGAAAAAATCGCCGGACTCCCACTTAAACGAGTCGTGGTTGGTATGACTGATCCCAATCCAAAAGTCAGTGGCAAGGGCATAAAAATTATACAAGATGCAGGTATTACAACAGATGTTGGATTACTGGAAGATGAAGCCCGAACTCTTAATGAGGCTTTCATCCACTACATGCGATTCGGCAAGCCCTTTGTAATTATGAAAATGGCGCAAACCATAGACGGCTACGTAGCGGCGCCCGATGGAAGCTCACAATGGATTAGCGGTAAAGAAGCTCGCGCCAAAGTTCATTATTGGCGCAGCATTTACGATGCCGTGATGATAGGCAGAAACACAGCCGTAAATGATAACCCAAGGTTAACGGTTCGCCATGTAGAAGGCAGGCAACCCTGGCGCATTGTTGTTGACGGCCCTCTCCTGCTGGATAAATCGCTAAAACTCTTCACTGACCAATACGAAGAAAAAACGGTCATCGTCACACACAACAAAGAGGCCTATCAATCGCATGGCGATCCCATGCTTTCCCTGCTGAATCCAGATTCTTTTAAAGGAAAAACGCTGTTGGTGGGAAAAAAAGGTGGTCATACAAATCTCAATGAAGCTATTACCGAAATTGGCCGGCTCGGTATTACATCCATTCTTGTAGAACCCGGCAGCAGTCTGGCAACTGCATTGATAAGAGAAAACCTTGTAGACAAACTGTATGCTTTCATAGCGCCCAAAATGCTGGGAGGCGGCACTCGATCGGTTATTGGCGCCGGAATTAATAGTATCAACGAGGCCATTGAGCTAAAAAATGTCACCCATGAGCAAATTGGCACTGATATTTTGATTACGGGATATTTTTAGATTATTGTAAATACTCCTGAGACTCAGACCTGTCAGGTTTTGCAGGTAATCGCTTCAAATATACCATCCAAACTTAAAACCTGACAGGTCTGACAAGAATCATTTTCATTGATTGGCACTATTTTTAAGTGAGATGTTTACCCGGTGACCAATTTTTAGCGCCAAGCCTTTTCTCTCCACTTTCCACTGCTTTTGGCTCAATTTCTGTGGCCATTGAATCATTCCAGCGGTTTAAAAATCCAAAGAGTGCAATTACACCCATCATTTCTACTATTTCTCCCTCATCCCAGTGCTTTCTCAATCGGTTTGCGAGTTCATCATCAACAGAATTGGGGATAACAGATGCCTGAACGGCTAAATCAAGTGCCGCTTTTTCCGCATCGCTGAAGGCAGGATGAGAATCATATTCCCATACATGTTCAAGTTTTTCTTTTTCGGCTCCATAGCGCTCCGCCGCCCGAATCGCGTGCGCCTGACAATAACGACATCCCGTGGCATTACTGCTCACAAAAGCCATTAATCGCTTCAGGCTGCTGCCCAGCCTTCCTTTGTTTTCCATCACTGCCTTATTCAATTCAATAAATGCATAAGCAATAGCCGGCCTGTGGTACATCGTCAACACACTGTTTGGACAAAATCCGAGTGTTTCCTCATAGAAATCTATTAACTTTTGCAGCTCACTATCCTGACTACCATCCAGCGGTTTTACTAATGGTTTCTCCATGTTTTTTTTGATTTGTTTTTTGGATTTGCTTTTGTTGCAATGTAATCAATTTTAGTCCGAAATATTTGTAGAAGGTTTTGGCATAATCAACCATGGGAAAACGACACTAAACGAATTGCTGTCATTTCGAGTGCAGGCTTTCACCAACAGCAATTAACTGATTTGGAGGTACCAAACTCGCCAAAACAATGCATGCGGGAGAAATCTCCCAAGTTGACTTTTACGTTGATCTTGCCAGGGCTTAGTTGGGAGATTTCTCGGGTATGCTATTCCAAAATTCGATGTAAATCCTTTAAGCACATAACTAAATTGTGGCACATGTGTACCCTCGAAATGACACCAACTGGCTTTGAGCTTTCATTATCATTCTTCCATCTCCCAACATTTCATCCAAGCTCAGTGTCTGTCCCCGATAATCGGGACGTGGCAGTGCGGCGCCTTTCTACCTGAACCTCAATGTGGTACTGCACCTACGGCGCAGGTTGGCGTCTGGGGATTATCTTGTTACAAAGGTGATGCTCTTACAGAGCAATACTTTGTTTAATAGAGAATTGCACCACTCGACCCAAACTTAGGCAATAATCAATTCAAGCCTCAAAACCTGCAAAAGCTAATTCAGGGATAGTCTAATTTTTAATTTTAAATTATCAATTTTCAATTAATTCAAACCATCACCCCTCTCACTTCAGTTTTTCTTATCTTCTTAAAAAAATTAAACGGATGAAAAGAAAAGTATGGATGTAATTATTGGCATTATAGCACTGGCGGTGGGAATGATTCTTGGTTGGCTAATGAGAGGATTTCAGTTGATATCTAAATATGGCGGGAAGCCTGAGGAAGTGCACCAAATCAAGGAATCCCTGAAAAAATCGGAACTTGAAACAGAGAAGTTGCAGGAACGTGCACTGAGGCTACAGGAGGATAAATCCCATATTGAAGAAAAATTAACCGCTGCAACACAAAGGAATGAAAAACTAAGTACCGTAAATGCTACTTTAGAAGCCGATTTTAAAAATCTTGAGAAAAAACTGACTGAACAAAAAGCTGAAATCGCGGAAATGCATCAGCGGATGACGGAGCAGTTCAAAAACCTGGCAAATGAAATTTTGGATGAAAAATCAAAGAAATTCACCGATCAGAATAAAACCCAAATTGGACAGATTCTGACACCCCTCGGTGAAAAAATCAAGGAGTTTGAGAAGAAAGTCGAAGAGACGTACGACAAAGAGGCGCGTGATAAAACCAGCTTGCAGGAGCAAATTAAGCAGCTTAGTGAGTTGAACAAGAAAATGACCGAAGAGGCCGGTAACCTGACAAGAGCTCTTAAAGGCGATTCGAAAACACAGGGCAATTGGGGGGAAGTTGTGCTTGAGCGTATCCTCGAGCGAAGCGGACTAACTAAGGGTCAGGAATATGAAACGCAATTCAGTGCAAAGAATGAGGAAGGAAGTCAACTCAGGCCCGATGTGGTTATCCATCTGCCGGATGAAAAATATTTGGTTATTGATGCCAAAGTTTCCCTGACTGCCTACGAGCGTTTTGTGAGTAGTCAGGATTCGGCTGAACAGGAAATGATTTTGAAGCAGCACATCGCATCAGTAAAAGCGCACGTAAAATCGTTAAGTGGAAAGAGATACGCTGATTTATTTGATACTTCCCCGGATTTTGTGCTGATGTTCATTCCCATTGAACCGGCTTTCGGCCTTGCGGTGATGCACGATCCCCAAATTTATCACGAAGCTTTCGAAAAGGGAATTGTAATTGTAAGCCCGTCAACTTTACTCGCTACAATGGCCACGATACGCAATATCTGGAAATACGAATATCAAAATCAAAACGCCCAGAAAATTGCTGTTGAAGGCGCCAAACTGTATGACAAATTCGTAGCCTTTGTAGATGACCTCGAAAACATCGGCAACAGAATTGATAAAGTAAAAGAATCGCATGATTTGGCAATGAATAAGCTAAGTACAGGACGTGGTAATCTCATTGGCCGTGCCGAAAAAATGAAAGGGCTCGGATTGTCCACCAAAAAACGCATATCAGAAAAATTGCTCGATGCCGCCGACGAAGAGCGTGATTTTACTGAGGAGTTTAAGTGATGTTAAGTAATAAAAAATCCAAAACTGAGCCCGCTCCGAAAAGTTAATTATGAACCCTGCCTGCAGCAGGCAGGAGTGCACAAAGACACGAAGTTTTACGAAGGTAAGTTGTTGATTTTATGTTTCAACAAATTACGCTTCGAGAGTTAATTTGGTACTTTTTGATTAATCAGAGCGCACTCAAAACTTATTTCTACGAAACTTAGCGCATTTACGACTTCGTGATTCATTTGAAGCTTTTCGATGCTGCCTCAGACTTCAATTACTTTTGGTATTTAAGAATCTCACTCAACAGCTTGCTCTTAATTGGATTTGTTTGAGCACCATAGCTGATTACAAGATAAAACTGACCTTCATCCGGTATATCAAGGGTGTATAACGTTGCTTCATCGCCTGGGTCAGTTCCCATTTCAAACCTGTGCTGAGACACAATTTTAATCTTTTCAGCTTTGGTTATATAAAAAGCCAGTGTTTCATCCGGATCACCACTAAATAGGTTCGTAATACCTTTTTTCTTTAAATCTTCTACTGCATGCGCAAGATCTTTGTATTGCATTTTTCCTCCTAATTTATTCATCGTGGCTTTAGTGTGTTACTTTATAAACCGATTAATGAATTTTATTTTTTCTGTCTATTTAAATAACAGATACTGGAGTGAGAGCGTTTCGAAGGTTCCATTCAACGACATGTTTAACCATAAAATGAAATGAGAAAAGTGCATACTTTTAAAAATCATTTTCCGGGCAAATTGGTTAACTGCATGGCTGGCAAGTAAATAATTTAGTTTGGCTCAATACGCCATTTTTTAGGCAAAAGGAAGCTATAACAAACTAAAAATACCAATCGTTCATTATTGATAATATTGGATTTATATGAATAATAAACAAACGATACAGAACTATATTTGGTTTAACTACTGATTCAACTGATCAATCTGGATACTTTATTTTATTTGTATTCAGATTTACAAACCAGTACTTACTAATGATTACCCTAAAACTAATAATCTATGAATACACCAAATTCTTTAGGTAATGCAACATTTGAAAATTATGTCGGTATCGGAGACGGACTCTCTGAAATGGCATTCCAAATGGTTGCACATGTATTAACGGTAGGTTATGCTGTGATGTTTGCGGCATTAATCTACTTTATACTCACCATTAAAACCGTACAACCAAAATACAGAACTACAGCGGTTCTTTCTGTTGTGGTAATGGTGTCAGCCGGCTTGTTGCTTTTTATACAGGCACAAAACTGGATTAACGCGTTCTCTTTCGATGCAGAGCAGGGACGCTATTTCCTCGCAGACGGCGCTGCATTGTTCAACAATGGTTATCGCTACCTGAACTGGTTGATTGATGTACCGATGCTTCTCTTTCAGATTCTGTTTGTGGTTACACTTACAAGAAGCAAATTCTCAAGTGTTCGTAACCGTTTCTGGTTCTCAGGTACTCTAATGATTGTGACCGGTTATATCGGGCAGTACTACGAAGTAACGAGCTTATTCTGGTTCGCTTTCTGGGGAACCATCTCTACAATTTTCTTCATTGATATTCTCATTACTATGAGAAAAGTAATTAAAGAAGGGTCTGAGGGAATACCTGCAGATGCGAAGCGTTACCTCGGTTACATTTGGGTTATCTTCCTGTTTTCGTGGATGCTGTACCCAGGCGCTTACCTTATGCCATACCTCATTCCACCAGGACTTGAGCCGGCTTTAACAGGCCTTGCATCAGAAGCTGCTGTTGTTGGTCGTCAGTTAACATATACCGTTGCTGATGTTACATCAAAGGTAGTCTATGGTGTTTTACTTACCATTGTTGCTCAGATTATGAGTAATGCCGATGGATACGATTACAACAAAGACGGCGAGACAAACTAAATCTCCTGTAACATCTAAAAAAACCTGCCAGACTATGGTTTGGCAGGTTTTTTTGTGTTTATAATTAGGTGCTTGAATTAGCATTAAGGGCATAATAAGTCAACGCAAGGGCATAGTAAGGGCAATTCATGAATTACCCTTACTATGCCCCTGCTTTATTAGGATATCTTTATACGCCCTCACTCCTCGAAACGCTTAATCCCCGTCTGCTTGGTTTCGAGCTCAAAATAGATACGGTTTTTTACTGCATCGGCAATGAAG
>SLDG01000322.1 GCA_007125355.1 Balneolales bacterium
CCTCTCGAAATCGCGGCACCACCAAGAATATCCATCCCGTCATTCACAGCCTTGCGGAATGTTTCGGTGAAGTTGTACTTGGCAATTGCCGTAACTACAGCGGGTTTTGCACCGCCTTGCAATGCTCCACATGTGAATTTTCTGGCTGCTTCGAGTATGTAAGCATATCCCGCAATGCGTGTCAGCGGCTCTTCGATACCCTCGAATTTACCGATAGGCAAACCGAATTGCTTCCTGACCGCCGCATAAGCGCTCGCTCCACGCAACATAGCCAACGTTCCACCGGTACTTGATGCCGGCAGTGAAATTCCACGTCCAGCGGCAAGGCTTTCCATCAGCATCTTCCAGCCCTTGCCTGCTCCTTCTACGCCGCCAATAATTACATCTATGGGGACAACAACATCTTTTCCTGTAGTCGGGCAGTTGTAGAATGGAACCCCAAGTGGGTCATGACGCTTACCTAATACCACTCCTTCTGTGGATGTGGGGATCAACGCGCAGGTTATTCCAAGGTCGGTACCTTTACCAAGAAGGTTATCGGGATCGCGGAGTTTAAATGCGAGTCCAAGAACTGTTGCAATGGCCGCGAGTGTGATGTATCGCTTCTCCCAGTTCAGTTTGAGATACAATTTGCCGTCATCCCCCTTAAAGACCACTCCATTAGATGCAATAGCTCCGGCATCTGAACCGGCGTTTGGCTCAGTAAGCGCAAAACACGGAATTTCTTTACCTATAGCAAGACGCGGCAAGTAATAATCTTTTTGCTCTTTTGTACCATAATGAACCAAAAGTTCAGCCGGTCCCAAAGAATTGGGAACCATAATCGTGGTAGAAAGCGGCCCGCATCGGGATGTAATTTTGGATACAATAGCACTGTTAGCAAGCGCGGAAAAACCTAATCCTCCGTATTGCTCAGGAATGATTAATCCAAAAAACTTTTCCTTCAGGATGTAATCCCATAATTCCGGTGGCAAATCCTTGTTTTGGAAAATCTCCCAATCATTGGTCATTTTGCACAATTTCTCGACTTCATTATCCAAAAAAGACTGCTCCTTTTCGGTGAGGTCAGGATACGGCTCATTCAGAATCCGCTTAAAATTCGGTTTTCCGGAGAAAAGCTCGCCATCAACCCAAACAGTACCCGCTTCAATAGCCGTCCGCTCGGTTTCTGATATTACCGGCAGGAAGTTCAGGGCTTTCATGAGTTTCATGATTCCTTTCGAGAGCGTTGCCTTTCTGACCGGTTTTACGGCAAAGAAGAGTGTAAATACCGCGAGCACACTCCATGCCCAAACAGGTGCATCATATCCCCATAAGAGGATTGCCGCGCCGGTTATCCAGAGCCATACCGAAGCGCCGGTAAAGCCCAGCACAAGTACAACGGCAATGCTTGCAAGCACCACATAAGCGGTGTTGAAGTCTGCCAATGCGCCAAATAATAGGTTTTCCATAATGTTCTATTTGTTGGTTTTAGTTGATAAAAAATTCATTTTGCTTTGGTGTGTGAGAGACGTTTATATCATCAGGTTTTCAAATATTCCTGTTGCTCCCATCCCGCCACCAATACACATGGTGCAAATGCCGTACTTTACTTTCCGGCGTTTCATTTCATGTAAAAGCGTAGCCGTCAATTTCGCGCCTGTGCATCCAAGGGGATGTCCGAGTGCGATGGCACCACCGTTTACATTCACTATTTCAGGGTCAATATCCAGCGTTCTCACTATGGCGAGAGACTGAGACGCAAACGCCTCATTAAGCTCAATAAGGCCAATATCAGACAGTTTTAAACCGGCTTGTTTCAAGGCTTTGGGGATGGATTCAATCGGGCCGATTCCCATAATTTCAGGCGCGACTCCGGCCACCGCATATCCTGCCAATCTTGCCATAGGTTTACCACCGAGGCTTTTGAGGATTTCTTCACTCATTACCACACTGGCTGCCGCTCCGTCTGACATCTGACTTGCATTACCGGCGGTTACGCTTCCTTTGGGATGAAAAGCCGGCCTCAGCGAAGCCAGCGCCTTTTTGCTTGTATCAGCGCGGGGGCCTTCATCAGTATCGAATACAAATGACTTGGATTCCACACCACCCTCTGAATAACCGTTTACAGTTACATTCATCGGGATGATTTCATCCTTAAATTTGCCCTCTTTAATCGCTTTCATTGCTTTTTGGTGCGATTCAAAAGCAAATTCATCCTGATCTTCCCTGCTGATCTCGTAATTCCTTGCCACGTTTTCAGCCGTGATTCCCATTCCAATGTACACTTCGGGACGATTCTCCACCATGTACGGATCAGGTGCAAAATTAAATCCGCTCATCGGAACGAGCGTCATTGATTCCGCGCCACCCGCTACAACGATGTTGGTGTGTCCCGCCATAATCGACTGCGCGGCCATGGCGATAGTCTGCAATCCCGAAGAACAAAATCGGTTGATAGTAGCAGCAGGAACGGTATCGGGAAACCCGGCTCTGAGCGCGATGACCCGCGACATATTTAATCCCTGTTCGCCTTCAGGCATGGCACATCCAACCAAAACATCATCAATATCTTCGTTCTTAAGACCGTTTACTTTTTGGATGGCTCCATTCAGTGCCACAGCTCCCATCTCTTCCGGACGAGTTTGCCTGAGGGCACCTTTTTTTGCCTTTCCAACGGCGGTTCGTACACTGCTTACTATAAATGCTTCTTTTCCCATACGTTATCGATGCCTCAGTTTCTTAATGGTTTATTGGTAGTTAGGATGCTGTGGATTCTTGCTTGTGTTTTTTCTTCGCCCAAAAGCGACAGGAATACTTCCCGCTCAAGTTCAATGAGATAATCTTCGTGAACATAATCAGGGCCGTTAAATGAACCGCCGCACATTACATACGCCAGCTTCTTTGCAAGAAATGCATCATATTCTGTAATCCAACCGGATTTTTGCATCATCCACGCGGCAGTTTCAAGTGGCGCGAGTCCCGGTTTGCCGGGCACAAAAATGTGTTCCCTGACCGCGGGCGGGGCATATCCCTGATTATAAAGTCGAATGACCTCTTCTCTCGCGATGTAAATTCTGCGTCCATCATGCATGGAAATTCGCATATCAGGATCCATGTAGCCTAATTCGATGGCTTCGTGAGCGCTTTTGGAAACCTTCGCCATTGCAATAGTCTCGAACGCTTTCTGCATAAATGGCTGTATCCTGGATGGATGCTTATCAGGCGCGCGTTCACCTGCCCGGGCTATCATGCTCATGGCGCCGGTTCCTGCAGGAATCAATCCCACACCCAATTCCACCAAACCCATGTACGTTTCGGTCGAAGCAACCACATTCGCGGCACCCATAATGAACTCACATCCGCCGCCAAGAACTTTCCCTCTGATGGCCATCACAACCGGTTTTGATGAATACCGCACCAATTGTACCGTCTTCTGGAAATTCTCGACTGCTTTTTCAATGGTTTTGAAATCACCATTCTGAGCTGCGTAGGCCAATTCACCGAGATTCGCTCCTACCGAGAAGTTTGGTCCGTCGTTCGCGACTACAATGCCTTTGTAATTGCCATCCTCAACGATTTCAAGCGATTTTCTGAGGCCGGCGAGCACTTTTGTCCCTAGTGTATTCGCTTTTGACCTGAATTCAAATATCAGGACACCATCGCCGGAATCGAGTAATCCGGATTCTTCGTTGTTCCAGATTTCATTGCGGCCGTCTTTGGTTTTTAAAGAGGTAACAGTTAGCTCATCGGCAAAAAACTCGGTTTCTTTGTATCCGGTACCTGGCACAAAACACGTTTCGGCAGAATCATCCCCGCCTTTATAAAAACTGGTGTTTCCCTGTTTTACCATTTTATGATACCACTCGGGCAAATTCAGCTTCATCTTCTCAGCAGATTTAATAAACGGCTTATGTCCAATCCAATCGTGGATTTTGAAAAAGCCCATCTCCCAGCCGAATCCCCAGGCTACCGCGTTGTCAACATCGGCAGGATAGTCTGATATTTCAGGGACGCGGTTCAGGGCATACGTAATAAGTTTAGTTGTGTGCTCTCTGATGAAAGCCCCCGCTCTGCTTTCGGCCTCAAAGAGTTTTTTCCAGCGCTCGGAAAGTGATTTTACTTTCTTAAGGGATTCAATATCGCCCAGATTCAGCGGTTTTCTGGAGTCATACTCCATAGTTTCGGGATTCAGGGATTTGATTTCCTTTCCGTCTTTGAAATAGAACCCCTTGCCGGATTTACTGCCTAACCGCTTGTCATCAACCAATTTTTGCAACACGGCGGGAATTTTAAACACGTCACGACTTTCATCATTAGGGATGGCAGCATATAAATTTTTAGAGACGTAGGTCAGCGTATCAAGTCCCACAACGTCAGCTGTCCTGAATGTAGCCGAACGAGGCCTTCCCGTAAGCGTGCCGGTAAGTGCATCGATTTCCTCGATGGTAAATCCGTCATCCAACGCCTTTATGCTGAGCATCATGGAGTAGGTTCCAACCCTGTTGGCTATAAAATTTGGGGTGTCTTTTGCAATGACCATCCCCTTACCCAAATGCATGCGACCGAACCATTTAATTCTGTCAACAATACTCGCATCGGTTTGCGGTGTCGGGATGACTTCAAGCAATTTGAGATATCTCGGGGGATTAAAGAAGTGTGTTCCAAGGAATCGCTTTCTGAAATCTTCGGGCAGCCCTTCTGTTATCTTGCTGATGGGAAGTCCGCTTGTATTGCTCGAAATTATTGCATGTTCCGCGACAAGCGGCACGAGCTTTTCCATCAGGTCTTTTTTTGCCTGCAATTGCTCAATAATCACTTCAATAACCCAGTCTGCTTTTGCAACAACATCGAGATGATCATCGAAATTACCGGTTTTAATTCTGTGCTGAATACTGCTGTCTACTACTGGGGATGGTTTCATTTTCAGCATTTTCTTGAATGCGCCGTCAACTATGGCATTTTTTGAGCCTTCTTTAGCGGGGATGTCCAGTAAATAGACAGACAGGCCTGCATTTGCCAAATGCGCTGCAATTTGTGACCCCATTACTCCGGCTCCAAGAACCGCAGCCGTTCTGAATGGCTTTCTTTTCAAACGCTTTAAATCGCTTGGTTTCATAAAATGATGTATTAGGTTAACACTGTTAATTAAAATTCGTAATAAAAGAGTTTTGCATATCTTTCTTTGAAATTATTCTACCCTGACCGGTTGATGCACAGTACTTTTTAGTCCGGCAAGTACACTTGCCAAAATGGTTTCAATGAAACTTTCATGGCCGACCCTGGAGTCGACTCTCCCGGCATTCAACAGAGAAACACCGCCGTGCAATGTCGCCAAAACTACATTTGCCACTACTTTTGCATCCGGAATGTTGAACATGCCCATTCGGTGTCCATCCTGTATTTCAACCATAATTAAATCGATATTGCGACGGGCTTTTCTGAATTTTTCAACGGGATATCTTTCCATATGCTTGGGATGCAGCTGAAACATTATTTCATAGTACTCAGCATTTTCAACACCAAACTTGATGAATCCCCTGCACAACAATTCTATTCTTTTTAGGGGATTTAACCCGTTGAAATCAATTGCAGTGAGCTTGTCATACAATTTTTGAAATCCTTCTTCAATCAATGCATGGAGCAGAGCATCTTTATTTTTGAAATACAAATAAATACTGGTCGCACTGCATCCAACCGCGTTGGCAATTTTACGCATTGAAATATTATCAAACCCACGATCGACGAGCATCGACCTGCTTTGATCTAATATTGTTCTGCGTAAATTATTCTGAGATTCAGCCATACAACATGAAAGCGCTTTTTTATTACGCCAAAAAAATTTGAGATTCAGTTACTGACACACAATACCTACTTAACACCGTTAAGTAAACTTTTTTTTCGGACATTGTCAATAGCTTTTTTAAAGTCTTTGTATTTCAAACTCAGAGCAATAAAAAAATGGAAAGAAAGTGCAAAAAAAGGATAAAATGACGCACATTCAGAGCGGGGACGTGCTGAACGTGCGGCATCCACTACTTCCTTCGCGTCTTCGAGACTTAGTGTCTGCCTGCTGCAGGCGGGGCTCATACCCAAAACTTAGAAGTCGATACCAATGCTAAAGTAGTGCACTCTACTACCGAAGCGGCCTGTGTCGAGGTCGTAGGGCCAGCCGATGTCGTAGCGGAATGGCAAGCCGAGAAGAATGGTTCTGAGGCCGAATCCACTTCCCGCGAGGTAATCATTTACGGAAGCACCTGACCACGTTGCACCAACATCAACAAAAGCGGCGCCCTGTATATTAAATAATGGGAAAAGTGGTATTGGACCAGGTATCAGAGCCGCGAATAACGGAAAACGGAACTCAACGTTGGCAAGAGCGAATTTATCCCCAACCGCCGCATTGAAGGCATGTCCGCGCATAGGCAGAGCCGGCAGAGTAAAGAACAGGTTACTGATTTCTTCATCCGACAATCTTCTGGCAGTCTGGAAATTAATCCAGTTAGCCATACCGCCAAGCAGGAATTGCTGCGTGTCCGGTCCAAAAGATGTTGCTCCTGAACCACGAAGCGCGATGGTGTATCTTGGACCAAGGCTTATGTAATGACGCAAATCCCCGGAGAGTGTAATAAAACCAAGGAAATCATTACTGATTTTAGGACTTCCAGATACACCAAGAGCCAACCGTGTTCCTTTTTGCGGCGTTAAGAAACCTGGAATAGTTACATCTCTTACATACGTTGCCTGTGGAAAAATCAAATAGTCCCGATCGATTTCATTTCCACCTTGGGCTACAAAAATGTTACTCGTTTCACGGCTTGTAACAAGCAGGGATGTATTTAATTCAAGCCGCTCAAATCTGTTAAGTGGGTATTGAATACCGAATGAACCGCCGTAATATCTGAATCTGAATGCCTCTCCAAATACATTTTGGAACTGCCACGCATTGTGGGAGTAACTCACAAAATAATTGGTTCTTTGGCGCAAATATGCATATCCGATAAAGTAATTACTGTTTCTTAGGTCGAACACGAGGTTTGTTGCAAATGACAATCTGTGGTAACCTAAAACATCACTCAAAGAGACCTGTGTAAATGTGAATGCACCGGAATACGTTGAGAATTGCGCGGCAGCGAAAGTAAAATCGGGACTAAAATCCAATCTAAAGCGTTTAGGTACAAGCAGTCCCTCTTCAGTACGATTATTTTCCGGAGTCAGTGTAAGAGCACGTGCCGGCTCTATATCTTCTTCATCGAATTCTGTTGTGAATACAAAGTTTCTGAAGTCAATAATATCAGACTTTCTCTGCTCTTCTTGTTCTTGCTCTTCCTTTTCTTCATCCTCTTCTTCTTTGGCTTCCTCCTGTTCTTCTGTAATGTCTTCAGCAGCAGGAGGAATTTCATCTGTAACTTCCTCTCTCAACTCCGCGAAATCCAATGTTCTTCTGTCCATTCTGAATTCAGTAGCCATTAATTCTCTGCCAAACCCGAGAGCAGGCACTCGTTCTTCATCAGATTCAGTTGACCGGCGCTGTGCCCACAAATTGTCTTGCAGTTGCTCGCTTTTTGCTCTTGCTACCGGATTTTGCATCACAAAAATATCATAAAACCCACCATTTATACTGTTTACAGCCACTTTTGAACCATCTGCAGAGGCAGACATCTGATTGATACCTGTAATAAGGTCTGTGAGCGGCCTTGATACGCGGGTTCTCAAATTCATTTTGTAGAGATTTGTGATGCCGTTACGGTCAGACAAATATAAAATAGTGTCATCATTAATCATCACCGGGCGACTTTCTCGCCAAAGAGGCGTGTTTGTAAGTCTTTGTGCTCTGCCTTCCCCGATTCGAACTTTATAGATATCGCTTTGTGTGAGGTTCGGATTAGCCAGCATCATGTAATCTTCGCCATAGGTGCCAAGATTTACCCTGTTTCCCCTATCAGAAACAAAAAAGACAGACTGGGAATCCTTAGAAAATGCCGGATCACGATCACTGAATACATCGTTCGTGAGATTTATGAATTCTTCTGTTTCCAGATTATAAACGTAGATATCAGGGAAAGAACCACGGCTTGCCTGAAATGCAATTTTTTTACCGTCGGGCGACCAAGCGACAGAGCGAATCGCATCAATCTGCGGGAATTGCAACTTGCGCACATTTCGGGTGTGGTAATCTACAATGGCAATATCGCCTCTTCCCTGAGAAGTTGTGGAAAGTGCAATTTGCCTGCCGTCCGGCGACCATGCAAGATTCGGACGAAGAATATTCAGCTCCTCAAAATCGATGTTATCTTCACCTCTTACGAGTGTTTTTATACTTCTGCCCGTAGTAGCATCGATCACAACTACATCAAAAAAACCGCGCTTGTTACTAATGAAAGCTATTCTGTCGCCTTGTGGTGAAATAGCAGGACTCGTATTAAAGAAACCTCTGAAATCTTTTTCTGTCGCAAAAAATCCTATCTCTCTGAGCTTTTCACGCTCTGCTACTTCAGGCCAATAGCGTGTACGCAACCATTCGTGCCAGCGCTCTGAGATTTCTGTAAGCGAAAGCCCGAGTGATTGTCTGAGAGCCAGCTCGTAATTTCGATGCACTCTTGTACGCTGCATGATTTCACGGATTTTTTCACGTCCGTATTGTTGCACAACAAAATCCCAGAATGCTTGTCCCCCCCTGTACGCAAAAAAACCGCCAAGAAACTGTAAAGGCGGCAAATATGTATTAATCACCGCATCCCGCATAAACATATCCGTGTCTGTATCCCAGCCAAGAGCGGTATATTCAGCGAGGCCTTCTTCAAACCATAGAGGGAAAATGCGCTGTCCTTCAGCTACCAACAATCTGAGGTCACCGCCGTAGTACATATCGTTAACCATAGCATGTACTAACTCATGATGCAGTACATTCCTGAAATCGTTATAATCTGCCATAAATGGCATCGTTATACGATTTTTGAACAAGTCGGTGACACCGCCAATCCCCTGCGCATTTACCGGTAATGGAACAACGTTCGTTTGCGAAAAATCAGAATGGGAATCGTAAATAATAACACGTATCCGTTCATTAATTTCGTGTCCGAAATCCTGCGAGAGCTGCAAGTAAGATGCCTCTAAAGCATAAGCAGCGAATTCTGCCAGATAATAGTTTTTCTGATCATAGTAGTAGATATCAAAATGGTCAGATTGAATAATCCGCCAGTCGAATGTTTCGTACTGCACCCTGTTCTTGCCAAAACTAAATGATTGAGCCGCGGCTATTTCGCTTGCAACAAACAGGATTAAAAATGAGAGGCTAAAAATTCTTATCAGGTTCATTAAACAATGAGTTTTGGTTGTGAAACATTCAAATGGGTAGCAGAATCAAGACGCCAAAAGATTGAAAAATCACACGTTTTAGATGATTATATAAGATGAGATGAACTGAGTTATTAATCAAGTTCAAAATCAATTTGTCGTAGTACTGTATTTGCCGCAACGACCTTAACCTTTAACTCCTGACCGAGCTTATAAGTTCGCCCTTTATTTCTGCCGGTTAAACAATTTCGCTTTTGGTCAAAAACATAGTAGTCATCGTCAAGGTCGCGCATTTGTACCATGCCTTCGCAGAACAAGTCATTCAATAAAATATACATGCCTTTGTCCGTTACTCCGCTTATCACACCCATAAATGATTCACCGATTTTACCGGACATAAACTCAACCTGCTTCAGTTTTATAGAATCTCTCTCGGCTGTTACAGCCATTTTTTCTTTTTCACTGCAATGGATTCCATAATCAGCGAGTTGTTCGTACGAATAAGAATTCGATTTTTTACTGTACTGCTTAAGCATTCTGTGCACAATTACATCCGGATAACGGCGAATCGGACTCGTAAAGTGCGCATAATGGGCAAATCCAAGTCCAAAATGGCCAATATTTTTCGGGGAGTACTCGGCTTTTGCCATACTTCTTAAAATCTGATCGTTCACCGTGTATTCAATAGGCTTGTCTTTTACCATTTTCAGCAATTCATTGATTTCGAAAGCGCCTATTTTATTGGGTTTAATATGAGCATCAAAACCGGCGATGCGCATATTTTGTACCACGTTTTGTAATCTTTCAATATTTGGCTTATCGTGGATGCGATAAAAGAACGGATGGTCGTTTTTGTCTTTCTTTTTTCCTTTTCTGAGCGTTTCTACATGTACAGCAACCGTTTTATTAGCCATTAGCATGCACTCTTCAATCAAACGATGCGCTTTAAGCCTTTTTTTAATGTAAATATTGTTGATCTGTCCTTTTTCATCCAGTTCGAACTTTGGTTCGGGTGTATTCAGATCAATCGCGTTCTTTTTGAAACGTTCTTCCGTTAAACGGTCAGTCAGTACTTTCAGGTGTTTCAACGGTTCAGATAAATCCTTGTGCTCTGCCCTTCCGTGGATAATTTCTTCAGCTTCTTCGTACGTAAGCCTGTATTTAGAATGAATAACGGTTTCATCAATAGAGTAATTTTCCACATTACCTTCCGGCGTAATTTCCATAAAGCAGCTATACGTCAGTTTATCTTCATTCGGACGCAAACTACACACGCCATTGCTTAGTTTTTCAGGTAACATAGGGATCACACGATCCACCAAATACACAGACGTTGAGCGTTCAACGGCGGCTTCATCCAAAACTGTAGAGGGACGCAAATAAAACGTTACATCAGCGATATGCACACCGAGGTAATAATTCCCGTTGTCTAGTAGCTCAATACTCAGCGCATCATCGAAATCTTTGGCATCGTCGGGGTCAATCGTAAAGACCATCTCGCCTCTAAGGTCTTTTCTTCTTTTTATTTCTTTTTCAGGGGGATCAAAGGGGATGTTTTCGCAATACGTTTCTACTTCAGCACTGAATGAACTCATCAATTGATTTTCCGCGAGGATAGACAATACTTCCGCATCGTTAGTACCTCTTTCGCCCAATACTTCAATAACTTCGGCCTCCGGTAGTGCTTTGGGATGAACCCACTCAATCAGTTTAAAAATGACTTTATCATTATGTTTTGCACCTTTTGTTTTTTGGGGATGAATGAAGAAGTCGGTATGTGCAGATTTTTCATCGGGTTCAATGATGATCCCGCGTCTTTTTTCTTCTTTAAGTGTTCCCACATAAAACGGCTTACCGCGTTTTATAATACTCAGTACTTTGCCCTCAATACGCCCCCGGTTTCCTTTTCCACTAACTCTGATCAAAACCCGATCGCCGGATAGAGCTGTGTTCAGGTTTTTAGTTGGTATCCGGATATCATCCTTGTACTCATTAAGGGTTACGAATCCTGTTCCGTGCCGGTTAACACTTATTACCCCCTCGTTATCTTTTCTTTTTTCTGGCATTTTATTTAGTATTAATTCATCATTTTCATTGATTTGCACAATGTCTTTATCTGTAAGTTTTTGCAGGGCTTTATTGAAGCTTTTTGCGTTTCCGCCTTCGAATTCAACAGCGGATTCAAGCATTTCTCTGGGTACATCGAACTTTTTGTGCCTGTCCAGAAAATCAACAATAAAACCCTCTATTTCTTTGATTTTTTTCTTTTTTGCCATCTGTATTTTTTACTATTAATTAGCCACTGCCACATCTTCTTCATCTTTCTTAGCCTGCCTGCCTATGGCAAATGTATTGCTTACCGATCTCCAAATCCGGTTACTGAGCTCGCCCCAGGTGTGAAATTGCACTCGGGCCTCAAGTCCGACACCGTTGATACTTTCGAATTGATTCTGTCCGGCTGTCAACACACCCATTAGCAGCGGGTCTCTGCGGTGGAACACTTCAACGGAAAAGACACGATTGATTCGATATGTGAGGTCAATATCGCCAAAATTTGCGTCAGGGCCGGTAACGACTCCTTCACGACGCAGGGTTAATCTGTCATCAAATAAACGGAGCGCCACACCAAGGTCGGCCTGGTCGAGCCCTGTAAGATTCAAATCGATATCGAGATTACTGAGGTTTGAATTTAGCAAATTATTAATTTGCGCGGAAAGTAGCGTTCCAAGGCCAATCTGGCCAGCACGGCCTTGCAAAGGGCCTCCGGTTTCGCGCGTATCGGCCTCAACGGGAATGAAACTGCCTGTAAACAGTAAACTTGTTGCCTGTACAAGCTTTTGTTCTTCGCTGTTTAAAATTGCGAGATATGTTGGTGTCAGAGAAGCATCAATGCCACTTGAAAATTCAAAATAAAAATCATTTTCGATACTTTCGAGCGTACCTGTAATTTCGAGAATCAACTCTATAGGAACACGCTGCGGTAAATCGCTGATTTCAGGCCTTAGAATTGACAAATCCGGTCGCGCTCTGTAGGCAGCAGTTACATCTACCCGTGCGTTTACAGGGTCACCTTCCCAAATAATTGACCCTTCATCACGAATGGTAAACCTTCTTGAAAAAATATCTCCACCTACAAAATTATATTCACCTCCAGTAACATCAAAGCGGCCAAATACGCTGAACTCCTGATCTCTGAGCAAAAACTGAATATCCCCTGTACCTCTCGCGCTCATAACCTCGTTGGTAACCCGATCGAACATAAGCCGAACATTCATATTATCTGTAGATCTGAATCGCATATCAAGTTGAAATTGCTCCATAAAGGTCAACTCGGGGAAGTCAGTAGTACGGCCATTCAATTGATCAAACTCAGCAGAGAACACCTCGTCAAAACTATCTACAAATGTTATAAACCGCGCTCTTTGATCGATATGCTGATCTGTTTCAATGGGGATGGTTATGGTAGAATTTGAAGTAACGCTGACATCAATCGGAGTAGTAATGTAAGGCGATCGGTCAGTTCCACCTAAATGCACCCTTCCTGTACCCGCAGCACGGCCAAAAAACGGGATATCAGGTTCGTAGCTGTTATCCAAAAACTGAAGCCTGTTCATATCGAGCGTTAAATCCATGGGCATGATGGAAGCAAAATCACCCACCATAATCGAACCACTAAGTGTACCTGTGCCACCGCGTGTATCGTTAACACGAACATCATTAAAAACCACACCATTCTCGCTATTCATATCAATGCTGCCATTCAAAAAAAGTGTACTATTCAGAAATACCGGCACTGCTCTTACATTTTCAACCTGAAAATTGGCATCGTAGGAAAATCCGCCCTGAGCAATTTCTAATGTTCCCGAACCGGTAGTAAGGCCATTTATTTCATTGAATATTCCGCTTGCCAGATAAGGCAAGACCCAAAGATCAAGCTCCTTGAAATCGAAATTAAACAGAGCTAAGGGTGAGCCAGCATCTGCCCCGGCTGGCGTACTAATGAAACCCGAGATATCGATATTCTTACCGACATCTCCCGAAGTTTCAAGATAATCTGCATACTCCTCCGGATCAGTGTAAATGGTTAACAGAATATCAAACCGGTCGTTATCGGGATTAAAAATACTTTCAAAATCGATATCTCCCACAAGCCTCTGATCAATTTCAAAGCTGGCAATATTCACTTCACCTTGAAATTCAGGTGCAGTTTTAAGCGTTTTTGTACTAAATACACCATTCATGATTCCCGAAAACGCAGCTTCAGAGGCAAACAAATCAGAGATAGCCCTGAGATCGAAATTGCTGAATGTATAGTAGACAGAATCGGCACTACTCTCACTGAAAATACCGTCTATTTTTACTCTTTCATCCTGATTTGCAAACTCAAGATTATCTACAACAATTTTCCCGTTTCGGTCTATGACTACAGGCGATTCTGATATATTCACCCAGGAGTAACTGTCATCCCCGACAAAGAAGTCCATAATTCTTATATCCACATCGAAGGTAGAAAATACAGCACTGAGCATAATACCAATTTCCATGTTATCGCCCATAAGCGCTTTAAATTCCTGCAAAACGAATGCTTCGTCATAGCCGTCAATATCAATGACTGCATCTTTGAGAGTTATACCACCCGCGGTTAGTGACCTGAAACTGCTTTTGAAATCTGTGATAAGAAAGTCTGTTTTCTTGTCTCTCGTAAGGTTTACACTGAATTTTGTAGATAAGCTATCAGCATTAATAAACGCAGCATCGATAAAATCTGAAGCAATATCTCCGTCGATGCGCACTTGATCGTTATCAGCTTTAATATCAATGTCCAGATTTGTGATAGTATCGATTTTAGGAAAACCGGGTATGAAGGAATTTAATAATGTTAAATCATCTATTCTGAAGCGCATTTGAAGCGAGACATCATTCTTCAAAGTTCTTGTTATAAACGGCTTTTCTGTAAAAATATCGGTATCTGTAAATACCGTTCTTTCCTGAATCATTTGGTTGATTTCTGCGGCCCAAAATACTGTAGCATCTATTAATCTTGATGGTATCAAACTTCCGCTTAATTCAGCTTCCATTAATGAGCCGGCAATTTTCAGTGTTCTGTTTTCTTGAACGGGCGAATCGAGAGAAAGAATAATCTCGTGATTTTCGACCGGCTCACCTCTGTAGAAAGAGTTTGTTAACCCTAAAAATACATCTCCAGAAACTCTATCAAGATGCATTCCTGTTAAATTCAAATCATAGCGAATGGATAAATCGCTGTCTGGAGCGGATTGATGGAGATAAAAATCACGAATATTTATATTTGTCAAAACACCATTGAATCTGGTAACAATATCTTCGGCGAGTAAATCAATCCACCCACTTCCACTTATTTCACCGGTTCCGCTTTTTACAGTGAACTCTGGTTCAATAAACCCATCCGTTAAATCGGCTGTTAAATTAATACTGTCAGCATAGTAATCATCCCATCTTATTTCATTTAATTCGAGTTGAAGCCGGGCCGCGATTTTTCCCAGTTCCACGTTTTTACCGGTTAAATTAATTATTCCCCCGAACTGAGCATTTGGTTGATTCAGAGATTTAAACGTGGCGATATCCAGAAAATCTGTTTTCAGGGCAAAAGAATATGTAGTGTCTGCTGCAAATGCAATATTAGATTCGATATCCATATCCCCACCCGGAGAATTGACTTCAAGTGAGAATTTATGCTCTTTTTCATTCCCTTCAAGAAGTCCCCTAATGGTCAACAACCCCCAGTCTTCAAACTGAATATCTTTAAAAAAATTTGATAATTGTTGGATTTCGTTATTATGTACATTCAAATAATCAAGAGTGACAGAGTAAGCATGGCCTGATGATTCAAGCGGATTTGGTATTTCTCCGAATAAACGCACCCGGCTCTCACCGGCAATTATATCTACCAAAGATATATTAATGAATGTAGAATTGCCTGACATCTCAAACTCGCCGGCAGCGGCCAAATTATAATCAGAAAGTATTGGGAAGATTGATACGAAATCATTACTATCAAGCCCGGCAAACTCACCTGTTATCGTAAAATCGGCTTCCTGTATCTGCTTTTCTAATTGGGGATGCGCTGCATTCACGCCATCAAAAATTAGTGTCAACTCAGCAAAGGCATCGGGGGTGTTAATTCGTAAAGCATTGAATTCCAGAAAACGATCGTCAGCGAATATCTGACCGCTTAGCGTCCATTCTTTCTGGTCAAATTGTGGTGTTAAGAAAGCTAAACGAAAAACATTCAGAAAATAGAAATCATCTGAAACCTCAAATCCCAATTCAACTGAAAAATCTTTTATAGCGAAAAAAGGCGGAATTTTAAACACATTAGTATCGAGTTCAAAGCCTTCAAGTTGAATAATGCCATCCTGAATTTGTAACATCGCCAGTACAAATGATGGGATATTGAGAATATCCTCGGGTTCTTCAGGTATATTTTCAGATGAATCGGGTTTTACTGCTGTAAACACCTTTGTTACAGAGCTGCCTGCATCGCCATAGTTTGAAATAGCTATTTCAGGCCTGTTCAAATGAGTTTTACTAATTCGAAATTCGCCTCTTAACAGGCTTTGGTAGCCTATCGTAACTACGGTTTCCGGTACATGAACAAGAGTTTTTAATTCTTCTTCATTTGCGAGATAGTTGAGTTTGGCGTCTTCGATGAGTATGTGAAACGGCAATCTGCCACTCAATTTGCCTATTTCAAGCTCGCCGGCGAAAGATTCATTAAACTGTGTTTCTATATAGCCTGCAAGCTTATTCTGTACCGGGCCGAATTGCAACAGTGCCCAGGTGAGTAAAATTGCAAAACCGGCAAAGCTCACTGCTGCAATGAGCAGAAACCAAAAATAAACCCAAATTTTATGTAGCCAGCGTAAAATCAATACATTTCCTGCTTATTCTAAATTCTCTTTCAATTTATCCTTCGCTGTTTTCCAAGCCTCGCCTACTTCCGATAAATCCTCTATCGTTTTCAAATATGGCCTTCCATACTGCTGCAGTAATACAAACCGCAGGCTACCTTGCTTTTTCTTCTTATCCTGCTGCATGCCATTGATCAAATCTCCAGAATCTATAGTAAAAAAGTCTGTTGGCAACTTCATTTGGGCAGCATGTTCGAGTAACTGGTTTTCATTAAGCTGCGAACCATTCTGTTGCGACAGAAATACAGCTGCCACCATACCTATATAAACGGCTTGCCCATGCGAAATAGTGCCGTAACCAAGACATTTCTCTATGGAATGTGCAAATGTATGGCCAAAGTTTAAATACGCCCTCTCGCCGGATTCTCTTGTATCCCTTGTAACAATATCTGCCTTAATTTTTATACAGCGCTGCACAATACTCTCGAGTTGGGTAAGGTTTGCACGCAATTCGCTAAAATCGCGTCCTTTTAAAATTTCGAGTATCACAGAATCTGAAATGGCACCGTATTTCAAAATTTCTCCGAAGCCACAAAGAAACTCCTGTTCTGTAAGTGTTTCTAATACCTGCAAATCACTAAATACTGCCGTGGGTTGATAAAAAGACCCAACAAGATTTTTGCCGGCTTTATGATTAATGCCCGTTTTACCACCTATGGAACTGTCTACCATAGCAAGTAACGTAGTAGATACATGGATCAGCGGGATTCCCCTCAGAACAGTTGCCGCGGCAAATCCGGCAAGGTCGCCCACAACGCCTCCGCCTATGGCAACAATCGGAGTATTTCTGGACACGTTCTGTTTGAGGCAAAAATCAACAATTTTTTTGTAGGTTTTGAAATTCTTGGATTTCTCACCTGGAGTAATCTCAAGTATTTCTGTCTTATCAAAACAATCCCGCAATGATTTAACAAATGGTTTTTGAAGGTCGTATACATTCCCATCTACCACGATAATGGCATCTTCGTATTCATTTTTATCTACAAAAGATTGGAATTCGGGCAGCATTGAACTGCCATTGAATATTGTATAAGATTCTGAAGCAGTAAGACGTATTATTTGTTTACTTGACATGTTCTTTTAATTGTCGCAACAGCCTTTCGGCTTGCGCTGTTTTACTTGCATTAATTGGTTTATAAATAAAATCAGCTTGTTGATAAACGGGTTTTCTCTTTTCAAGCAAAGATGAAATTAGCGTATCAAGTTCCTTGTCAGGCATCATATTGCCGTTTTCATCAAGAAGTTTCGGCCGTTTTTTATTTCTCTTCAGGCGTTCTTTGATTGTTTCTGTATCGGGATCAATAAAGACAAGTGTTCCTTTGGTTTTTAAGAAATCCAGAATTCCGTTGGTTGTTAAAGCTCCTCCTCCCAAAGCCAAAACTATGGGTTCATCCTTAAAACAAGCCTGTACATATTGTTTTTCAAGTTTTCTGAAGTACTTCTCTCCATAAGTATCAAAGATTTCAGAAACACTTTTCGCCTCTGATTCTTCAATAAATTGATCTAAATCTGTAAAGCACCTGTTTAACCGTTTGGCAAGTTCCCTGCCAACAGCAGTTTTGCCGGCTCCCATGAAACCGCAAAGTATAATATTTTGATCCGTCACTTAACGTAAAAACTATAGAGAAAATGGATAATTTGCAGACATGTAAGATAGTGATTTTAAACGTCAGACGGTTGCACAATCAGTACGTTTTCTTTTTCCACAACCACAGCACCTGGTGTCGCCCCCTTGGGTTTCCTTATAAATTTTCTTTTGGTCCAAATTACAGGCACCCACTCCGAACCTCTGGCTTTTGATTTCCAAGCTGCAATGGATGCTGCTTTTTCCAAATAGGCTGTATCAGGAGACTGAGTATTCTTATTCATTCTGATTACTACATGCGAACCGGAAACACCTCTTGCGTGCATCCAAATGTCCTCCTTGTGTGCATCTCTGACTACAGCATCGTTACTTTTAGCATTTTTGCCAATCCACACTTCATAAGGGCCAAGTTGTGTAACCGAATACGGCCTCGATTTCTGCGTTGAACCACTGCTGACACTTAAGAACGTACTAAAATGCTTATCTGAATTTACCAATGTTTTTAGTTCGTGAAATGTTTTTGGCTCAGTTACTTTTTGGGTCAAAGCCTCAATTTTGGATAAATCTTTCTGAGCCAGCTCCCCTTGGTGAATCAATGCTTCAAAAGACCGCTCCGATTTCTTCTTTTTTTCGAAATAATAACTTGCATTCTCTGCTATACTCAACTCCCTTTTTATGGGAATATTTACCGGAGTGTTGTTCTCATACAAATTTGGCAACTCTACCGAATCATCCTGAACACTATCTATATGTGCATTAGCAAGTAGTATATTCCCGTATTGCTCGTATTTATCCGCGCGCTCAAGCGACATTTCTGCATTTTCTGCGGCTCGTATCAGCCTTTTTAATCTGGATGTTTCTTTTTCGAGTTTATTCAGGATACTTTTTCTCAACTGTTGGAATTTATCAGCCGAGCTTTTCTGGAAGAAGCATACTTTTACTGCTGCATTGATATCTTCAAAGAGTTCCGCGTCTGCATCAGGTACATAAGCATTCGGAAACATGCAAAACCGGCCATCTGAGAGCCTTCTGAACTCTGGATTATGCAACAATACTTTTTCTGCTGATTGCAAGTACTCCTCGATTTTCTGATTATCAAGCTCGTGTAAATTACCGGATTCTATTAAGTCCGTGATGAATTCACGTGGCAACAGTGGAAATGCAGAGGTTATTCTTTTTTTCAGATTTCCTTTTGTTTCTGAAAAAGGCTTGTTTATTGCCGGACGCGGTTCTGATAATGCTTTTCCCTCGAATTTTTCAGGTTCTTTGAATGATGAAAGTATAATACCATTGCGTGTCAAAAAAATATTGGGCTTACTACTGAAAAGTTTGAAATTCAGTTCATAATCAGCGTCAAAATACAGAGAAAGCCAGCGGTCTCTGTGCGCTAATTCCGCTTTCGAAAAAGCAACCCCTTGAAGCTCCTCAAAAAAACGGGTAATATTTGATCTTTTGGTGCTGGTTCGTTCATCAAAAAAAAGAGCCGTTTCCACAGAATCTGCAGACACTATGAGCTTGAGCTCTTCGTTTTTTCTTGTGAAAAGTATTTCAAGCGTGTTTTTTCGAGCCGTTAACGCAGTTTCGAACTGATACTCGAACAGGCTTGCATTTAACATGCTTTTAAAATATCTTAAGGTGAAGTACGAATTCATCATAGGGTTTTTAGCTTTAAAAGCGCTTCTACATTTAATTTATTAACCGGAATATTTAACCGAAGGGTTTATGCAATATCCGATTTTCAATTCTATCGTAAATAAAATAAAATCAGAACTACACAACCGAGGCATCAAAACAAGTCAATTCAAAATATGGAAAGACAGCACCATATTTGCTACAGGACTTGAAATGGCAATTGATACAGAAGATGACAATTGCGGTGTAAAGCAGATTAAAATGAACTTCGATTGGGATCAATACCGCGAGTTAAAAATGGCAAAACAACTTCAGGGTATGGAAAAGCATCCCTTATTAAAAAAGAAAAAGATACTTACGCCCCGGTTAGAACCAACAATTGACGTTGAATTAAGCTGGATTTTTGACAACAAACAAATATCCAATACCTTAAAAGGAGCAGCAACAGACGGCAGGCTTGAATATGCAAGTTTATGGATGAACACCATTAATGAGAACATATCAAGTGTACTGCCGACAGATAAACTAATTAGCCGCTGGCACCTCGATGTTGTTACCGACAGCAAAGGCAGGTACGTTTCTTCAATGTGCCTTATAACCTACCTCCAATATTCACTTAAGGATATTGACGACTTGAATGTTATTCACAATCAGATATCAAAACGTCTCCATAGTATTCTGAATAAAAGCACAAGAGTGCTCGATTTGGTCAAAAAAAGCAAACCGGCTGCATAAAAAAAGCCCCTGTGCAGGGGCTGAAAACCTTCTGAAAACCGACGAAGTTACTTCTTCTTATGTCGATTCTTGCGAAGACGCTTTTTTCGCTTATGCTTTGCAATTTTTGCTCTTTTTCTCTTTTTTCCGCTTGGCATTAAGAAATCCTCTGATTTTAAATTTCAATTGACGCTTCGGCAAGTATATTTCTGATGAATCTGGTTTCATCTTCATCTACTGCCAGTTCCAAAGACCTGCTAATATACGAAATACTTTTATCTTTTTTGCCTTTTTCATGCAAAATCAATCCACCGTATAAATGTGCTCTTGAGTAACTCTCATCCAACGCAATAGCTTTTTCTATTTGTGCCATTGCATCCTCAGATTTTTGCAAAGCTTGCAATATAATAGCATAATCAGTCAATATCGGAGCACCAGGATTTATGGAAACTGCATTACTGAAGGCATCTTCACTGCGCTGCAGATAATAGTAAAAATGGTCTTCTGATTCCTGAGCAAGAGCCCACCTGTAAAATAATACAGCGGCATTCCACCAATCATCTGCATCGTCAAGCTCCATTGCAATATGTCGGGATGCTTCAGCTGCACCATCATCTCTACCTAATTGCAAATATA
Organism: Balneolales bacterium; assembly: GCA_007125355.1. Classification (GTDB taxonomy): domain Bacteria; phylum Bacteroidota; class Rhodothermia; order Balneolales; family Cyclonatronaceae; genus SLDG01. The sequence goes on from SLDG01000322.1 coordinate 20,794, forward strand.
ATAGCTTGAGTTCACCATAAAAAGGAACGCGGTCGCCGGTATACTCTTCTGATGTAAGAATTACTTCAATCTCTTCTATTCTGTTTAATATCTGCTCAGAATCGTTTAGATCGGTAGAATGGAAATCGCCATAGAATTGTGGCTCAGGTATGTTCATTGAGAGCTCAGGCTCAGCGTATTGAGATTTTGATTGGCCATTATACTCAGTTTCGTATTCCGTGGATTCATCAAATAATTGAATTCCATGATCATGTTCGGCTCTAATTTGCTCTTCTGCTTGATTGCTTGAGTCAATATAAATGAGAACTGTTAACAGGCTACCAACGACAATTATAGTAATTACAAACCATTTGAACATTATGGGGAGAGTTTTTTTGTTTTAGGGACTAATTGAAATGCAATAATAAGGAAAACGAGGCATTTTACGAAGTAAATGCGGGAGTTTTGAAAAGGTAGAGTCACAATACTTTACGTCTCTACCAAGCCCATTTTTATCTGCTAATTGCGCTGAATGTAACTAATGCAAATTGTAATTACAGAGTCTATGCAATATTTACTAATCGCACGCAGATGATAATAGTCGATAATTTGATTCAATATTTAATTTGATGGGCTGATTTCATCTTCAACAAACATTTTATTCCTGCCATGTACAAATTATCAGGCGGGAACTGCCTCAGATACTGCCTTTTTGAAGTCCTTTGAAATTTTCAGAACCGGCACGTGTTGCTCTGGTACAATGACTTCCTCATTTGTTTTAGGATTTCTTGCCACTCTCTGCGCTCGCTTTACCACTTTAAAACTACCAAAGCCGCGTAATTCAATAGATTTACCGTCTTTCATAGCATCAATTACGGTATCCAGGAAACCTTTAACAACAGCTTCTGTTTCTACCTTGCTAATTCCGGTTGATGCTGAAATAATATCGACTATATCTGATTTTGTCATGTTCATATCAAGAATGTTCTATATGTTCTGTAAAAAATTTTATTCGGTGTTCACTTCAGAGAACTGAATCATTTAATTCCAAAAAAAGATTTATCGTTCCGACTTTTCAGAATTTGCAATTCATGTTTTAAAAAAAAATCTTATACTTATGCCTCATACTGTCAGCAAACAAAATGCGCGAAACAACCGGCAATGCCTGTTCAGAAGTTTCTGACAGCTAAATACTGAGGAATTCGGGTATTAAAACCCCCTAATCACAACTAATTGATCTTGCCATAATGGATACATTTGAACGAATTATTACCACACTTGAGACCTATGTTTGGAGCTTTCCCGTTAATCTTCTTGATGGTAACGCACTACCATTAATCGTCGTTGTAATCCTTGGTTTTGGGATATTCATCACACTGCGATTAGGCTTTATTCAGGTTACACAGTTTAAACACGCATTTCAGGTACTTTTTGGGAAATATGACAA
>SLDG01000059.1 GCA_007125355.1 Balneolales bacterium
AAAAAAATAGATCGTTCAAAACTGTTTAGGTTCTTGTTTCGAATGCTGTTCCTAAATGCAGACCATATTATTGTACTTTCAAATGCCTTTAAAGAGAAAATAATAAAGTGGGGTTATACAGGTAAAGTAGATGTGGAAACAACAATTTTTGATGAACGCTTGTTGAATGGAAAAAATGCAGAGGCACTTCATAATCAAAGAAAAAGCATATCTCCAAGCCACATTTTTTATATTGGCTATATGAGTAAAGACAAAGGGGTTTGGGAGATTGTGAAGAGTTCATCTGAGCTTATAAAAAATGGGAAAAATAATGTTCAGTTCACAATGGCAGGAGATGGTGAGGAATTAGATGGCTTGAAAAATTTTGCAATGCAAGATTCACTTCCCATTCAGTTTCCCGGATATGTTTATTCAGAACAGAAAACTGAACTGTTTCAGAAAGCTCATATTTTTGTTTTTGCGTCGTACCATGAAGGTATGCCTAACTCAGTACTGGAGGCAATAGCTTTTGGATTACCGGTAATAACAACCCGTGTAGGTGGGTTGCGAGACTTTTTTGTAGATGGAAAGATGGGCCTGTTTCTGGATAGTACAGAACCGGGGCATATTGCGGAAAAAATTTCATCACTTTTAGAGAGGCCCGATCTAATGGAACGCATGTCGCACTATAATTTTCAATATGCAAAAGAGAATTTTTATTCAGATAAAGTTTCATATCGGCTGATGAGGATAATAGATAGAACATTGGCTAATTAATCGAAAAAAATTCATTATGTCGAACTTTAGAGTTGAAACCTGGGATGTTAGCCAGAAAGATATTTGGGACGATTTTGTTGATGAAGCCGATGGTGGCACGCTGTTTCATAAATATGATTGGCTATTGGCAGCTAAGCAGCACACAGGATATGAATTAGTACCTTTAACAGTTCATCAGGGAAATAAATTGGTATGTGTATTTCCGGTTTTTCTGGTAAAAATGATGTCGGTAAACGTTGTGTTATCTCCTCCAAATGGTTGTGCAATACCACACCTTGGTCCAGTAATTTCTTTGGATACGAATAAGCAACACAATGTTGAGAAGGGTACTCAAAAAATTATTGAAGAAGTATATGCTTATTTAAAGAGCGAATACAATTACGACTACATCAGAATAATCTGCTCACCCGCTATAACCGATGTAAGGCCTTTAAAGTGGAACAATTTTAGTATAACACCAATGTACACCTATCACTTGGATCTGAATGAGGATGAAAGCACAATATTCAATAATTTTGATAAGCGTGTAAAAAGGCGGATAAGAAAAGCGGAAAGTAATGAACAGCTTACAGTTTCAAACAGGCCTCTTGAGGAAATGTTTGTTTTATTGAAACTGGTAAAAGAGAGATATAAGGAGCAGGGAGAAAATTTTAAAGTGTCGGAAACCTATTTACAAAAACTGATGAATAGCTCTGTTGCCGGCAACATAAACGTTAAAATAGGTTTCGAAAACAATGAAGCTGTTACAGGTATGCTTTTGCTGAAGTATAAAAACAGTGTTCATAATTGGATAGGGGGTATAAATCCAAACAGCAGAACGGCAGATGGAATTAACGAACTGTTGATATGGGATACCATAAACGAATACAGCCGGAAACAGTACCATACGTATGAGCTAATGGGGGCAGATACAGAACAGCTTTGTGATCATAAATCAAAATATAATCCGGCTCTTGTATCACACTTTTTGGCCGAAAAGGCCACGTTAAAAGGGCAGGTAGCCCTTAAACTGCAACAGCTCAAAAGATAGGGAATGAAGTTAGAACACTCTTTTCAGCTGGTAATGAATCATATCATCAATAGTGGATACTCTGGCTACGATCCTTATGATGGGTCAAATACCAACTCGCCGTTAATAATTAACTATAAGTACACCAGAGCCTTTTCTACCTACTTGAATAAGTTTTCGCCGATCAACTTTCGTAAACTTCTTGGCATAAAGCCCAGCAAACAAAATCAGGCATTGGCATTTATTGGCAGGGCTATGCTATTCGCACCGGATGAATATCAACATGAAATCGCCGACATTGCCAATACGCTGGTTAACAGCAGCATGAAAAAAGAGTATGGTTACCACTGTTGGGATGCGCATGGTTTCCCGATTCAAATGCTCAGCGGTTATCATCCTGCAGGTAAACCGGATATTTTTGGAACCGAATCCATTGCACGATTCTTTCTGGAACTTCATGACAAAGATCCAAAGCCAATCTACAGAGAAATTTGTGAGAGTGTATGTAACTTTTTCATAAATGATTTAGCTGTAGTTAATAGCGGAAAGCATTTTTTTAAATATGAACACACTACCTCAGAAGATAAATGGTGTTATAATGTATCAGTTACGGCAGCAAATTATATTTTAGATATCAACAACACATTCAGTTCATCATTCGAAGAAGAGTTTCCTAAAAAATGTATTACAGATGTGGTTGAACGCCAGAAAGAGAATGGTGAATGGTATTACAGTTACGATTTGGCGGATGATTATGAAAAGCCACAGATAGATTTTCATCAAGGGTATATACTTGATGTGCTGCTGAACCTTTTGAAAAATCATAACGGCAATGAATCAATAAAAAGTGCATATAAAAAAGGCCTTGAATATTATTATGAAAAGCAGTTTCTACCAACAGGGCAGGGTATTTACAGATATCCTAAAAAGTGGCCGGTTAATATTCATAATCAGGCTCAGGGAATCATTACATTTGCAAGGGCGGCCAGAGAGGATTTTGGCGGTCAATATTCTGAATTTGCTTTGCAAATAGCCGAATGGACCATTGATAAAATGCAATCTTCCCGGGGATATTTTTATTATCACAAATATCCAATGTTTACGAATAAAATACCGTATATAAGATGGAGCGACGCTGCTATGGCCTATGCTCTTGGTGAATTAATGAATAACAAATAGTGCAGGAATTTTACAATGCTGAGGGTTGCCCTTACTCACGATGTTGATCGCATCAAGAAAACGTACCAATATTTTACGCACACAGTGAAGGCTGCAAAAAGAAAATATTGGGCAGGTGTTAAATATCATGCTGCTTCATTTTCTGAAAGAAACCGGGTGTACTGGAATTTTGATGATATTATAGAGATAGAGAATAAGTTTAATGTAAAATCCACCTTTTATTTCCTCCACGAAACATTGCCCTTCAGGTTATTTGACTCATTTAATTGGCCCCTCTCCCTGGGGCGATATTGTTTATCAGAAGAAAAGGTAGTAGAAATTATTCGCAGCCTGCATAAAGGCGGTTGGGAAATCGGATTACATGGGTCGTTTAATTCCTATAAGAGCCTCGATTTACTTAAAAAGGAAAAGGCATTACTCGAAAAAATTCTTGGCCATCCTGTAAACGGTATTCGCCAGCACTGGTTGAATTTAAATGATGAAACCTGGCAATTGCAAAAACAGGCTGGTTTTATATACGATACTTCGTGGGGATACAACGAACATCTTGGTTTCAGGGATAACAAGGTACGTCCATTTGCTCCCTTTAACGATTCATTTATGGTTTACCCCATGCCCATTATGGATGCAACTTATATGAAGGCGAAAAACAGGCTGGATGAGTTAAAAAAATTGATTGAGTTGGTAGTAAGTAATAATTCAATTCTTGTCGTGAATTGGCACAGCAATAATTATCATGAAAAAGAGTTTCCGGGCTACAAAGATGCTTACATAGAAGTCATTGATTACTGTATTAGTCAGGGTGCAGAATTTGATACTTTAATTAACTTTCATAGTAAACAGAATTAACATGTGCGGAATTTGTGGAATCATTGATTTTTCGGGGAAAGAGGTCCAGCAGGGAGAGATTCTTCCTATGATGCAGGCAATGAAGCACAGAGGCCCGGATGATGAGGGTACATTTCTGCATCAAAATTTGGGCCTTGGGTTTGTCAGGCTCAGTATTCTTGATTTAAGCACAGCAGGCAGACAACCTATGCAGTGTAAAGATGGCAGATACCGGCTTGTGTATAATGGTGAAATTTACAACTATCTCGAGCTTAGAGATGAACTCCGAACAAAAGGCCACCGGTTTAAAACCGGCACGGATACCGAAGTGCTTTTAGCCGCATGGATGGAATGGGGCAAAGAGTGTCTGCACCGTTTTAACGGAATGTGGGCTTTTGCCATTTATGACCGGAAGACTGATACACTTTTTGCAGCACGTGACCGCTTTGGAATTAAACCATTTTACTATACACTTTCCTGCAACAGGTTTGTATTTGCTTCCGAAATACCTCCTTTAAAAAAAGTAGTAGAAGAACCACTTCAGGAAAATCAATCAGCGATATACAACTATCTGGTTTATAACCGCACGGATTATGCAGCGGAAACGTTTTTTAAAAACGTACATAAACTACATCATGGGTGCATGCTTGAAATTCAACTTTCAGCCCCCGATACTCTTACAATTTCGAAATGGTACGATTTGAAGAGCCGGGTAGATAACGCAAAACCTCTTGAAAGTGCAGAAGAGTTTTACGATTTGTTCAGGTCGGCGGTATTACTTCGACTCAGAAGTGATGTTCCGGTTGGCGTTTGCCTAAGCGGCGGCCTTGATTCTTCTGCGATTGTAAGTGTAATAACCAAAGAAGCCGATCAGAACGGGCTTCAAACGTTTTCAGCAATTTATGGTGAGGGCAAACGGGGTGATGAATCAGAATATATTCGTGAATTTGGTGACAGTGTTGCAAACATGCATTACACAAAACCCAACGGTGCTGAATTTTTCGAAGACATGGCAGGAATGGTAAAAGCACAGGCAGAACCTTTTCCCACATCCAGTATTTATGCACAATACCGTGTAATGAAGCTTGCCGCGGGCAATGCAGTTGTAACCCTGGATGGACAGGGGGCTGATGAATATCTTGCCGGCTATCACTACTTCTTCGGCTTTTTATTTAAAGACCTGGTTAAATCGCTGAGTTTGATCCGGTTTTTTCAGGAGAGTAAGGCGTATGTTCAGGAGCACCGTTCAATGTTCGGTTTAAAAACTTTCGCTTACCTTATGCTGCCGGAAGCATTGCGCACAAAAATTTCCCTCAATCGGAAAAAATATATCATGGAAGATTATTTTCATGATCAATACATAAACCGCAGTATTTCAGATACCTTATATGGCTCGGGCACTTTACGCGAAGCCATGATCAGCCATTTTGAAGTGAAACTGGAACACTTGCTGAAATACCAGGACCGAAACAGTATGTTTCATTCACTTGAAGGCAGGGTTCCGTTTCTTGATTACCGTTTGGTTGAACGCACTCTCGCGCTTTCTTCTGAGCAGATTATTGGCAAAGGTTCTACAAAACGAATACTACGCGAATCGATGAATCAAAAAATGCCCGAAAAAATCCGTTTACGAAAAGATAAAATTGGGTTTAATACGCCAGAAGATGAATGGTTCAGGCAGGAGCCTTTGAGAACATACATCATGGATTTGTTACACTCTGATAGTTTCCGTAACCGGAAAATCATTGACCCTGAAGTAGCATTGAGGCTGTATCAAAAGCATGTAAATCAGGAAATTAATATTTCAAGAGATATCTGGAAATGGATAAATCTGGAAATGTTTTTATCTGAACTAAAGTAAGCAGTATGTTGAATACTGTTAGCAAAAAATGCTTGATAATTAGGCTATTCAGGTCATAATATGGCAATCTTTAAATAAGCAAATTATCATACTACTGTAGTGCCTACGATTCAAGGTCTAAACCAAACTGCCAAACAAAAATTAACTTGTTACCAAAATGCGTGTACATTTTCTTGGAGATATTGCACTTAATGGCAGGTATAATGAAATGTACCGGGATGGAATAAACCCTTTCGAAACATTGGAAAATGATTTAGAAAAGGCTGATTATGTTGTTGGGAATTTAGAAAGTTTTGCAAAGGGAGATGCAGGGGAGAATCAATTTAAAACACCACGCTTAACAACTACCGTTGATACTTTACACTACCTGAAATACATAAAACTTGATGTAGCATGCCTTGCCAATAACCATGTTTATGATCATTTAGAGAGTGGTTTTAAAAATACAGTGGGTTTTTTGGATAAGAATGGAATCAGGTATCTTGGGGCAGGAGAAACAATTAAAAAGGCATCTGAACCTCTGATTCTTGAAAAGGATAACATAAAAATTGGCATATTGAACTATGTGGATGCTGATACAAACCCGAAAATTCCGGATTCTGCACAAATCAGTGCTAACTACTTTAATGTTGAGAAAGTTATTGAAGATATAAAAAGGCTAAAAAAGAACGTGAACCACGTAGTTTTGCAATTACATTGGGGGGGCAGGGTAGAAGGAGGCACGTATCCGGATTTTGATCAACCCAAAATGGCTAAACATTTAATTGAACACGGTGCTGATTTAATAGTTGGCCATCATTCTCACACATTTCAGCCTTACGAGGTGTATAAAGGCAAATACATCTTCTACAGCTTGGGCAATTTTTGTTTCTCAGATTACTGGTTCGAAGGAAGTTTTCGTCCACTATATAATAGGAATACCTTATCTGCTATACTGAATATTGCTTTTACTAAAAGTAAATATACTCCAGCACTATACTTCTATAGAAATAAGATCTTTTTTTTCGAGAGTTTGGTTGGCTATTCAACTTCATTCAGGAATTGGTGGTTTAGAAGCTTTTTAAAAGTTAAACCAATATGGCATATCTATTATCTTCATTTAAAATATGTGCTACCATTAAAACACTTTCTATATCGGGATGATATAAAAATGAGAGAAAAATTTAGCCGTATTTATTCATCCTTGTCAAAAAAATGCAAAAATGATGATTGATAATCAATGATTTACACTTAAAATAATTTCTTGTTTAGCTGAAATTGCTATCATAAAAGAAGGTAGAAAAATATACATTTGAGTATCTATAATGTAGGTATGAGCATCTGTTCAGATATATTTGAAATCATTTAAGATTATGGCAGTAAATAAAATTCTGTTCCTCTTCTCGCATCCGGCTCAGTTTCTGTTCGCTAAACCGATCATCAGAAATTTAGAACAGAGGGGGCATATCGTTCATCTGCTCATTAAAAGCAAAGATGTGCTGGAAACACTGGTAAAACGGTCGGGCATGAGCTATACAAACATTCAGCCCGATACAAGAAAAACAGGGGTT
>SLDG01000184.1 GCA_007125355.1 Balneolales bacterium
TCGTTGTGCCCACTGTAAATAAGGATTAAATCGGGTTCATGTTGTAGAATTTCATCGACCTGATCGTATAAAGTAAAGGTGTTGATTGCTGATGTGGCTACATTCACAACTTCAACATGCCTCTCGGGGGCTGCATCCTGCAGCATATCCCTGAACATTCGGCTGAACGTGGCATTATATCCATAGGGATACCCGTTTGTGGTAGAGCCGCCCATCACAAAAACACGATATCCGTTTTCGGGCTTTTGAGCCAGGAAAGTGTCGCCGCTTGGCGAGGGGTTGGTGCGCACATTAAAAAAATACCGGGCTGTAAACTCGCTATTTACCACACCAATTTCGCCATCGAAAACTTCGGGGAAAAGAAATAAATCTAAATTCCCACGATAATCAAAAACGCGTAGGCCAGTTTCTAAAATAATAAAAAACAGGAATGGAATGGCCACCATCGCGCCGAAAAAAAGCCTTCTTTTGGTTTTATTTACGGGAAGAGTAGCTTTGCCGGCATTCAGGTAATCTTTTACAAGTGCGACATCCAGATTAAGTTCGCGTGCAATTTTTTCAGCGCTTTTTTTTTCGCTGTTCTTATCTATGTATGCTTTTTGTTTATTAGAAAGAGACATACTGTGGTATTATCGGACTTGCCATTTGGTTTCAGAAATGCCGGAGAGTGCATTCTCGTATCTCGCCATTACAAATAGCAAGTCAGATAAGCGGTTCAGGTACATGACTGCATCAGCAGAGATATCTTCAGATTCTCTTGCTTTAATGCAAATTCGCTCAGCTCGACGACATACAGTCCGGGCAAGATGTAACGCTGCTGCTGTTTGTGTGCCTGCAGGTAAAATGAAAAACTTTAGCGGCTCAAGACTGCCATCCAGCTTATCGATATATTTTTCGAGTTCTTCTGTGTGAGATTCGCTAATTCTGTCAACCTGCGCTTTTGCAGAGGGCGGTGTTGCCAAATCTGCACCAAGCACAAATAAATCATTCTGAATTTGTACACAATAGGCTTCTATTTGGGATGAAAGACCGAAACTTCTCGCCAGCCCGATAGTTGAATTCAGCTCATCAACTGTCCCGTAGGTTTCAATTCTAATGGAGGATTTAGTGACCCTGCCACCACCAAACAATGATGTTTCGCCCTTATCGCCGGTTTTTGTGTAGATTTTCATATATAGTGTGATAGAATTTCGCTCTTTTAAAAAGATCTTTTGGGTATTGTTTTCCAGATGAACTCTGCATACGTAAACAGCCCAACATAAGTCTTGATTTTTTGTCAGGCATAGAATTTAGCACATTTTCAAAGATGATACCAATGGGAAATGAGGGTAAGGTTAAGTTAGGGATGGCGCTGCACTGCCGTGTCCCGATTATCGGGGAGCGGACACTGAGCTCAGACGAAGTGGGAGTCGAAGTGTTGAGACTAAGAGAGTTCAAAGCAGAAAGCTCAAAGGATGAAGCCCAAAAACTGTCATTTCGATGGTAGAGTGGTGCCATGGTTTAAAAATGTGCTATATATTTCAGATAATATTTAGGATAAGCATACACCTGAGAAATCTCCCAAAGTTGTTAACCCGGATTATTCACCAAAGCCTGCCCCGACTAATTCGGGGAAATTTTCTTGTTAGCAAGGCGAAGGGGAAAATCAGTGGAAGGGTACCTGAGTACCCAGAGCACGATTTTTCAACTTCAACGCGGATAACGTGGAAATTTCACTTCGTGGGAATCGTTTCGCCTGCCTGCCGATGCAGTCAGGCAGGCTCGGTGCGCAGCATTTTAACCACACCCAAATTTGAGTGTATACAGTATTTATCTATATCGCTAGTATACAATGGTTTATGCTTTAATTTTCATGCTTTCGTGAATAATTCGGGTTAAGGCTGAAATCAAAATTAAGATGATCATTACTCACTGAGCGTTTTTTGGGATTCTGTGAATATAAGTTATTATTCTGTTTATATCTGAGCCACGCACCACCCCGTCATGGTATTCAGGATGACGCTTCAATTGTTGTACATAATATCCAATAGAGCCTCAAAAACTCACAAATAATAAATTAAATTTTCACCATAACAGGTTCGCCATCAGAGCACTGAATGCCTAAATAAACCAGTTTTGCGGCTTCATCTGCAAATAGTTCTGCTGATTCTTCGGGGATTTGAACGATGTAAGTGATTTTTTCTAAATAAGTGGCTTCGTGTGGCTCAATCTGCATTTTGCGTAAAAGTTGATCAGCATGAGATTTCTGTTCGTAATCGAATATCAACGTAAAGCGCTTGCCGATGGTAACGTTGTACAAAGAAATGCTTTCAGTGGCCAAACGAGCTGTATGGCCATAGGCGTCAATTAAGCCGGCTTTGCCAAGTTTTGTCCCGCCGAAATACCGTACCACAATGATACCTGTGTTGCAACAATTAAATGAACGCAATACATTCAAAATAGGCAGCCCTGCAGTGCCTGAAGGCTCACCGTCATCCTGACTAAATTCATTCAGGTTAAACGGATCCAATCTCCAGGCATAACAGTGATGTGAGGCGTCAGGATATTTCTTTTTGCAGGCATTAAGCCGCTCTTCAAATACCTCCTGATTTTCAGACGGAAAAATTATCCCATAAAACTTTGATCCCAGTACTCTGTATTGGACTTCGTTTTCATGATCTGTAAATGCGTAAATGTGGGACATTGGTTAATTTTTTTAATGAGGAAATGCTCCAAGATAGCGTCATTTAGGCCTCTGCGAAATGTAATATTTTTTAAAGTTTAAGAAAGCGAAAAATCAATGGTTTCAACCTGCTGACATACATAAAGTTATAGGGCTGGAATTTGGGAAGATTGTTTTCACTTTCATTTGAAATACAATTACAGAGTCTTTATTATATGTCTAATAAATAATCGGTTAAGCATGAAATCTGTTTAAAGCAGATTGCTAATTCCTGCTTTTAGCTTCAGTAATCTTACATCTAAACTCGTTTTTGCAGACACGACAGCATTCTGCTAATCAAACAAAAATTATTAAGACACATTACAAATAAAAAGTTAACCTATCACTCACGGCAATAATCTAATATTATCCTTATATTTTAACATTTTAAATTTTCCATTAACTTTTAGCCACAAATAGACAATGTCATCACTTCAATTGTTACAAACATCCGTCGGCAGAAAACTATTGACCGGGATAACCGGTATACTTCTGACACTGTTTTTGGTTGCACACCTTGCAGGTAACTTAACGCTTTTTGCGCCTGATGGTGGAGTAGCTTTCAATCTATACGCAGACTTTTTGCACAACCTCGGGCCAATTCTAATAATTTTTGAGATTGTTCTCATAGTTTTGTTCTTGCTTCATGCATACATCGGAATTTCTATCTACAGAGGTAGAAAAAAAGCTCGCCCCGAGAACTACACGTATTATAAATCACAAGGCGGGCCAAGCAAGCAGGATTTTGCTTCTAAAACTATGATCTACACAGGGCTTGTAATCTTGCTCTTTGTTGTTCTCCATGTGTTGCATTTTAAATATAATTTCTTTATCCCACATGAAACAACTACACTCGAAGGTCGCGAAATGATTGATTTGGCGTATCATGTGGAGAAGGCATTCCTGAACCCATGGATTACCATTGCTTACTCTGTAGTTATGGTGCTTATTGGGTTGCATCTGAAACATGGTGTATGGAGCGCATTTATTTCTTTAGGAGCGGGGAACCCTAAATTGACCGCTTTACTTTATACTATTGGAATCATTGTGGCGATACTTTTGGCCGCGGGATTCCTGATCATTCCAATTTACATTTTCCTTAACGGAGGCTTATAATGGCTGTAAAAGAGAAAAAAACTTTCAAATGGGACTCACAAGTACCAACCGGGCCTTTGGCTGAAAAGTGGTCATCCCATAAAAACAATATTAAACTTGTTAATCCTAACAATAAGCGGAAATTTAACGTAATTGTCGTTGGTACCGGACTTGCCGGTGCATCCGCTGCTGCTTCTTTGGCTGAACTTGGTTATAACGTGAAGGCATTTTGTATTCAGGATTCCGCTCGTCGTGCTCATAGTATTGCGGCTCAGGGTGGTATAAACGCTGCCAAAAATTATCAAAATGATGGTGACAGTGTTTACCGTTTGTTCTACGACACCATTAAAGGTGGCGATTACCGTTCGCGTGAAGCTAACGTGTACCGCCTTGCTGAAGTTAGTAACAATATCATTGACCAATGTGTAGCCCAAGGTGTTCCTTTTGCCCGTGAGTATGGCGGCGCGCTTGCTAACCGCTCATTCGGTGGTGCTCAGTTATCACGTACATTTTACGCCAGAGGCCAAACCGGACAGCAATTATTACTTGGTGCGTACAGTGCTCTTATGAAAGAGGTTCACAGCGGCAAGGTAGAAATGTTTGCCCGCGAAGAAATGCTTGACCTTGTTGTTGTAGATGGCCGTGCAAGAGGTATCATAACCAGAAATTTGGTATCCGGAGAGATCAAAAGACATGCAGCTGATGCTGTTCTTCTCTGTACCGGTGGTTATGGGAATGTATTCTACCTTTCAACAAACGCAAAAAACTCTAACGCAACAGCCGCATGGCGTTGCTACAAAAGAGGTGCCATTTTTGGGAATCCATCTTTCACTCAAATTCACCCGACCTGTATTCCGGTATCCGGAGAGTATCAGTCGAAATTGACATTGATGAGTGAATCACTAAGAAACGATGGTCGCGTTTGGGTACCCAAAGCAGTAGGCGATAAGCGTCATCCTAACGACATCCCCGAAGATGAGCGCGATTATTATTTGGAGCGTATTTACCCGAGTTTCGGAAATCTCGTGCCTCGTGATGTGGCTTCAAGGAACGCAAAAAATGTTTGCGATGAAGGCCGTGGCGTAGGTGAAAGCGGACTCGCAGTTTATCTCGATTTCCGTGATGCCATTAAACGCGATGGCGAAAACACCATTCGCGAGAAGTACGGCAACCTTTTCGATATGTACGAAAAGATTACAGGTGAAAATCCTTATGAAGTGCCAATGCGTATTTTCCCGGCAGTTCACTACACAATGGGCGGGCTTTGGGTTGATTATAATCTTATGAGCAACGTACCCGGCCTGTTTGTGCTCGGAGAAGCCAATTTCAGTGACCACGGTGCTAACAGACTTGGTGCCAGTGCACTTATGCAAGGCCTTGCCGATGGCTATTTTGTGATTCCTTATACACTCGGACACTACATCGCCAGTAATAATTTCGAAAAGGTGGATGAAAACCATCAGGCGTTTAAAGATACAGAGCATGAATCTGTCAGCCGGATTGATAAGCTTCTTAAAATTAAAGGCAAGAAGACCATCCTGGATTTCCACAGACAACTTGGAAAGATAATGTGGGATAAAGTCGGAATGGCCAGAAATGAAAAAGGCCTGAAAGAAGCGATTAAAGAAATTCAGGAATTAAGAGCTGAGTTCTGGGAAAATGTTTTTGTTCCCGGAGAACAATCTACATACAACAAATATCTCGAATACGCGAACCGTGTGGCCGACTTTATGGAACTCGGTGAACTTATGGCGCGCGATGCTCTCGAGCGCAATGAGAGTTGTGGAGGCCACTTCCGTGAGGAATCACAAACACCGGAAGGTGAAGCTAAGCGTGATGATGAAAACTTCTGTCATGTAGCGGCATGGGAATTTAAGGGGGATGATAAAGCTCCTGAACTCCACATCGAACAGCTCGAATTTGAAAATGTAAAACTTACTCAGCGTAGTTATAAATAAAGGATTTGGAAAATATTATGAGTACACATGAAAATATGACCTTGCATCTCAAAATCTGGCGGCAGAATGGCCCTGATTCAAAAGGGCATTTTGAGGATCACACTATGGACGAAGTCAATCCACACATGTCGTTTCTTGAAATGCTTGATTTGCTCAATGAAAGATTGATGCAGAATGGGAAACAGCCCATTGAGTTCGACCATGATTGCCGTGAAGGAATTTGTGGTTCTTGTAATCTCGTTATCAACGGGATTCCTCATGGTCCTGAGATGCGTACTGCGGCTTGTCAGTTGCACATGAGAAAATTTAACGATGGTGAAACGGTAACTATAGAGCCTTGGAGAGCAAAAGCTTTTCCTATCATTAAAGATTTGGTAGTAGACCGCGATGCATTTGATCGTATCCAGGCGGCGGGTGGATTTGTAAGCACCAGAACCGGTAGTATGGTAGATGCGAATGCTATACCAATTTCTAAAGAAGCGGCTGATAAGTCAATGGATTATGCTGTATGTATTGGATGCGGTGCCTGCGTGGCTGCGTGTCCAAATTCATCGGCTTCTCTGTTTACAGGCGCTAAGATCGCTCAATTTGCGAAGCTGCCTCAGGGTGCTCCTGAACGTAAGCGCAGGGTAGTAGCTATGGTCGAGCAAATGGAAAAAGAAGGATTTGGAGATTGCTCAAACTACGCTGAATGTGAAGCGGTTTGTCCGGTGGGGATATCAATTTCTGCTATTGCCGAAATGAGAAAAGAGTATGTAAAAGCACTCTTTTAATCAGAAGATTTCTATAAATAAAAAAGCCCGTCATGTACGGGCTTTTTTATTGGGCTAAATATAGCCATGATTATTCATCAACTTTATCGAACTTAATTACAAATTTGGTTCCATTATCAACCGTGCAATCAATGGTGCCGTTTAATTGGGAAACAAGTGTGGCAACTAACTCGTGTCCTAATGATTCCGTTTCGACGCACGAAAAAGGTTTTGATAGGCCAACACCATTATCGGAAATGTGTAGTGTAACCTGAGGATCATTAAACTCAAGTCTGATATTAAGGTTACCTTCATCTCTGCCAACAAAGGCGTGCTTATAAATGTTTGTAACCAACTCATTTAAAATTAGTGCAAAAGGTACAGATTGATTGACATCTAATTCAACAGGAACAAGATCGTGCTCTGAAGTAATTTTTTGATTGGACTTCAAAACGCTGTCACTCATATTTGACAATAACTGTTTAATGAACTGATCAACCCGAATGCAAGATAACATTTCATTTTGGTAAGTTTGTTCGTGCAGCATAGACATACTTTTAAGCCGGAATTGAGAATCTTTTAATACTTCATTGATCTGAGGATTATCAATTTTAGCCATTTGAAGCTCGAAAAGGGCGTACA
>SLDG01000149.1 GCA_007125355.1 Balneolales bacterium
AATGAGCCCGCTTGTAAATTGCTACTGCATCCTCTGCTGTTACGGGCTTTGGATTGTTATCCATTAGCCGTTTTATTGCAGAAGCCTCAGCCGCCATTTCAGGAAATCTGCTTTCAGGGATTCCCGCCGTGGCTAAAGTATCTGTAATGTTGCAACCCGCAGCTAGTTTTTTAATGTATGAGATGGCATCCTCAGCCTTAGCATGTTCATCAGAAAGCATAATTTTGGCTATATCTTTGTATTTGTCGCGGCAGGCTGAAATATTATGCTCCATTACAGAGGGGAGAAGCAGGGTGTTGGCCATTCCGTGGGGCACATCAAACAGGCCGCCGACAGGGTATGCAAGCGCGTGAACTGCAGCGACACCGGCATTTGTGAAACCAATTCCGGCGTACAGGCTGGCGAGCAGCATGTTGTTACGGGCATCGGTGTCATCCCCATTATTCACGGCATTTTTAAGATGCTCGCTTATAAGTTTTACAGCTTTGAGCGAGAACATGGCTGTAAAATCTGTGGCTCTTGGGGATGTGTACGACTCTATAGCATGAGTAAGGGCATCCATGCCACTATACGCTGTGACTTTAGGCGGCATTTTGAGTGTTGGGTTCGCATCTAATATGGCCGTATCGGGAATGATAAATGGGGTGACGATGGCTTTTTTGATAGAGTCTCTGTCATCTGTCAAAACCGAAATTGGGGTTACCTCACTGCCTGTGCCGGCAGTAGTTGGAACTGCGATTAGCGGTACGCCTTTTTCAACACAGTGTTCAGGTTGGAAATAATGTGTTACAGGTTCCTTACCGCTCAGACAAAGTGAAACCGCCTTTGCTGCATCTAAGGGTGTGCCGCCACCGATGGCAATTATTAAAGAGGGGTTAAAATCCCGAATTCTTGGCAGTACAGATTCTACGAAACCTGTAGATGGCTCCTTATTGATGGATGACTCAATCATCACATCAACTCGTTGGCCTTTGAACTGTTTGTAGGCAGCATCCAGAATACCTGCTTGTGCTACACCAAAGTCTGAAAAAAACAGTACGCGTTTGGCATTGTATCGCTCAGCTACTGTTACCAATTCTTCAATAGCGCCCGGATAGGCGATAATTTCGGGGATTTTATATGTTTTCATAGTTTATGCTCGATTATCTCAAAACCGGTTCGGGTTCGTCTTTGAACAAATGCCCTGTTTCAAGTGGGACTCTTACCCTGAATGCCAGGCGTTTTTTGTTGATCAGATGTTGAGCAGAGATATTGTCGGATGTGATATTCCCGCCCCAGCTGCCGCAGCCAAGTGTGGTCGTGGGCGTCAGGCGATTGTGCCGCGCGCCGCCGCTGCTTGTGGCTGATGGCTGATTTACCAATATTCTGCTTGCTTTCATCCGCATGGCAAAATCAATAGCAGATTGCCTGTCGTTTGTATGAATGGCAGCTGTATGGCCGGCACCCTGATAGTTCAGAATCTTTTGGGCAAATTCTATAGAGGTATCGAAGTCAGGGGTAATAAAAAATGCCAGAATCGGACTCATTTTTTCACCTGAAAATGGATACTCAGGGCCAACGCCTTCACTTGGAACGAGAAAGAGTTTTATTTCGGGCTTCTTGGGTAGGGTTAGTCCTGCCAGGCTTGCAATTGTTTTAGCATTTTGCCCTATTACATTTGGCAGTACATGTCCGTTCTCTCCGAATACCGCATTTTGTAACTTTAGTTTTTCAGGTACCGATGTCACAAATCCACCTTGTTTCTTGAATTCATCCCATACCGCGCTTGAAATATCCTGACTTACAATAACAGCCTGCTCACTGGCGCAAATCAGCCCGTTATCGAAGATTTTACTGGAGATAATATCAGTCACAGACTTTTCAATGTCTGCCGTTGAGTGGATGACACAAGGTACGTTTCCGGCACCAACGCCAAGTGAGGGTTTCCCCGAGCTGTAAGCGGCCTTTACCATACTTGAACCACCGGTTGCAAGAATATAATTGGATTCGTGCATCAGGGTTTGAATATCGCTCTTGTCGGCATCCATCAAGATTTGAATGGCGTTTCGTGGCATTCCTTCTTTGTAAGCTGCTTCATTCATCAGATTAACCGTATGCTCTGTCACATATTTAGCCCGGGGGTGCGGCGCGATAATTACAGGGTTACGGGTTTTAATACAGAACATGGCATTACTCATAGCCGTGACAATTGGGTTTGTACATGGTACGATAGCAGCAACAATACCAACCGGTTCAGCAATGGTCATTAAGCCCTGAACGGGATAATCCTCAATAATTCCCACGGTTTTTTCATAGCGGAGATCATGGTAAATAAGCTCGGCTTTCGTTTTGTTTTTAATGATTTTGTCCGGAACATTGCCCATTCCTGTTTCATCAACGGCTTCTTTTGCAAGCATTTTGGCATTTTCATGCACAACTTTTGCCAATACTTTCACAATACGGTCGACTTTTACCTGGTCGAAGGTTTCAAGTTGCTTGAGCGCTTTTGATGCTTTATCTAATACTATACCAATTTCTTCTTTAAAATCTGTGAGTGTCTCCATAATAAGATTCCTTAAAAAGTTTAATTCAAATAACCGAAGCCTTTGCAAGTTCTTTTGACAGTCGATCAACAGAATTAGTTCGGGCTGAGGGGCTTATGTATCCTATATTGCAATATACAAGTAAGATATTAGAAATGTCAATGAATTTTCAAAAAAAAATGAAAGTTTGTTTTTGGCTTCTTGTAGGTTAGGAGCTTATAAATGAAAAATAAGTGAGTTCTGGAATTTATTGAGGTAAATTACGATGCCCAATTTCAAAATTAATAATTTATAATATTACAATTAAAATTATTATTTTATAGTCATTTAGGTAGCTATCTCAGTATTTTAATTTTTTACGATGAAACAGGGTTTAAAACACATACTATTTGAAATAAGCAGGGAGTCTGAAGAAGTTTTTGACCTTGTACACGAAGAATCTACAGATGGGTTTTGGCTTTGGGATTTACAAAACAAAGAGCACATTTGGTATAGTCCGGTTTTTCTTAAAACATTGGGGTTTAAAAACAAAAGCAAGAAAACCGACTGCTTGCAGTTAGGCGAAATATTGCACGAAGATGATTTCGCTTTTTTGCTTGATACACTTAAGAGCATTAAAATAAACAACGGTATTGAGCTTACTCTGAGATATAAAACACTATCAGGGTCAGAAATTAAGCTTATATCAAAATTGTATGTAGCAGTACTTGAGAAAGATAAAAGCAGATGGTTAATTGGTGCTCATCGGGACAGCCATACTTTAAATAATCAGTCAGATTCACAGCGTTTTTTTGAATTTGCAACCGACATGCTATGCATTGCGGGTTTTGATGGTTATTTCAAAGTGCTTAATCCGGCCTGGAGTCGGGTGCTTGGGTGGAGTACAGAGGAAATGCTGGCAAGGCCGTGGAATGACTTTGTACACCCTGATGACCTCATAGAAACGGATTCTGCTAAATCTACAATTGTAGATGGCAGGGAAGTTTACTTTTTTGAGAATCGATACAAATGTAAAGACGGAAGCTACAAATGGCTATCGTGGAACTCGCATCCCTACCTTGATGAGGGAATCATGTTTGGAGTGGCGAGGGATATCACCAAACAAAAAGTGGCAGAACAATCACTATGCCAAAGCAAAGACCTTCTGAAGGCTTTTTTAGATATCAGCCGCAAAATAGTTCAGGCCGGGTATCAGGAAAATATCATGCAAATGATTGTAGATAACGCCCTGCATGCAGTTGGTTTGGATAGTGGTGCAATTTATTTAATAACGGAAGACCAGCAGTCTATCATTTTAAAAGCTACAACACCCCCGTTGCCTCATGATTTTCCGGCAGAGCTTAAAGTTGCAAAATTAGGTGATCATCCACACGTAAATAAAGTTTTCCAAACCGGAAAGCATGTACTACTTGAGGATGCAAGAAAAGTAAACCTTTCGAAATTCGAAAGCGAAGTTATCCAGGTGCGCAATCTAATAACAAATTTATTTTTGCCAATCACGTATTATGATGAAATGATTGGAGTGCTAATTATCAGCAGCATATCAAATCCTTATATTTTTGATAAAGAAGAAATTAACCTCTTGCAGGGTTTTGCAGATCAGGCGGCTCATATTATTAATAATATTTTTAGCTATCGAAAGCTTGAGAAAAATGCCAAAACACTTGAAGAAGAAGCAGCTAACAGGTTAAAAACAGAAGAAACACTAAAGCAAAGTGAACAAAATTACCGATTTTTATTCGAAAATAATCCGCAACCAATGTGGGTGTATGATCTTGAAACGCTGAATTTTTTACAGGTTAATGAGGCTGCCATTCAAAAGTACGGATATAACAGAGATGAATTTCTGCAACTGAATATCAAAGATATTCGTCCACCCGAGGATATTGATAAATTGTTGGAAAACATCAATAATGATGAGGACGAACTATCTTATTCAGGTGAATGGAGACACAAAACGAAGTCCGGTGACTTTTTCTGGGTTGAAATAATATCCCATAAAATCAACTATGGTAATCGTAATGCCAAGCTTGTACTTCTGAATGATATTACGAAGCGTAGAAAAGCAGAAGAGGAATTGGTTAATAGTGAACGCCTTTTAAATGAAGCCCAAAAGATTACTAAAATGGGCAGCTGGAATTTTGATTTCCGAAATGACAGTTTGATTTGGTCGGATGGCTTGTATGATGTATTTGATGTTGACAGAGAAACATTTAAAGATACCCACGGTTCTTTTCTTGGGCTAATTGATGAAGAAGACAGAGAACGGGCACTAAAAACCAGCAAGCACACGCAGGAATCCGGCGAGCCATTCCATATTATTTACAGAATAACCACACCTAATGGCGAAAAGAGATTCATTGAAGAATATGGATTTGCAGAAAAAAACGAACAAGGGAAAGTTGTAAGGCTATTTGGAACAGCTCAAAATGTAACGGAGCGGGTAAAATTACAGGAAGACTCCAAAAATGCTGAACGGATTTTTAAGTATTCAACTGAAATGTTATGTATGGTTGGATATGACGGTTACTTTAAGGCAGTAAACCCCGCTTGGACCAAGTGTCTTGGTTGGAGTGAGAAAGAATTACTCTCAAAGCCATACATTTATTTTGTTCATCCGCATGATAAGGAAAAAACCATCAAAGAAGGCGACAGAGTGCTGAAGGGAGAGGGTACTGCAGGTTTCGAAAACAGGTATGTATGTAAAGATGGCTCCCAAAAACTACTGCTGTGGAATTCCTACGTTTTCCCCAAAGAAAAAATGATATATGCGGTGGTGAGTGATATTACCGAACTCCGTAAAAAAGAGCAGCAATTGAAAGAAAGTGAAGCACTGTTTAAAAGTTTATTTGATTATGCCGCAGATGCCACATTCATTGCCAGTAAGGAGACTGGAAGAATCCTTAAAGCAAACAAAGAAGCAGAGGTTCTTTTAAAAAGGCCGGTTGATAAAATTATTGGATCCCACCACTCCAAGCTTCACCCAAAACAAATGAGAAACAGGGCTAATGAATACTTTAAAAATACACAAACAGAGTTGAAGTATCGTTTAAAAACAGAACCTGAACTAAGTATTGTTGAGCGTTCTGATGGAACCCAAGTATATGTTGAAATTGTAGCAAGAGAATTAGTTTATGAAGGTAAGCCATGTATGGTGGGAACCTTCAGAAATGTGCACAACTTTAAACTAAATGAGATAGAACTCCAAAAACTTTCCACAGCCATTGAGCAAAGCCCGGCAAGTATCGTAATTACAGACATCACAGGCACTATTGAATATGTTAATCCTGCTTTTACTAATCTAACCGGCTATACGTTAGAAGATGCCAAAGATAATACGCCGAGGATACTGAAATCAGGCAAACAATCAGACGAGTTTTATGAAGAATTATGGCAAACCATTACTTCAGGGAAAGTATGGCGAGGTGAGCTGTATAACGTAAAGAAAAACGGAGATTTTTACTGGGAGCGAGCAACTATTTCGCCTGTTTTTGATGGCAATGGAAACATTATAAATTATCTTGCTGTAAAGGATGACATCACAGAGCATAAGAAAACGCAAGACCAGCTTGATGAGAGCAAGCGGCAGTTAGAGACACTATCAGATAATATTCCTGATGGATTTGTATATCAAATCAATTCAGGTATCAATGGTTCAAAGCGTGAATTTACGTACGTTAGTGCCGGGGCAGAGCGTATGTTTGGAACTTCCCCCAAAGATATCATAAAGAACCCTACGGCCATTTACGGTAAATTTTATGCCGAAGATGCAGCAGAACTTGCTAAAAAAGAACGAAAAGCAATTGAATCATACTCAACTCTGATTTCAGAAGTTCGTTATACAGATATAACTGGAAACCTTAGGTGGTTATTTGTTTCATCATCTCCAAGAATAAAGCAGGACGGTGAGCTTATATGGGATGGGATAGCTTTTGATATCACGGAGCTTAAGCAGGCTCAAAAAGAATTAGAAAAGTCAGAAGAAAAATATCGCATTGTTTCTGATAATACCTATCACTGGGAGTTTTGGGAAACAGAAGATGGAAGTTTTATTTATAACTCTCCATCATGCGAACGTATTACCGGGTATGCCGTTACAGAATTTGAAGATCTGGAATTGTTAATTCAGATTATACATCCCGATGACCGCAAGCACTACAAAGAACACAGGCTAAAAACTTTGAAAGACCTCGGGCCTGATTATTGCAGTTTCAGAATCTATCACAAAAATGGTGATTTAAGATATATTGAGCATGTTTGCCAGCCGGTCTATGATGGTGATGGTAACTTTATTGGTATAAGAGGCACCAATATTGATGTAACGGATAGAAAGAAAATTGAACAGAGGCTTATTGAAAGTGAAAAACGTTTCCGGGAAATTTTTGAAACGTTGCCGGTAATTTCTGTACAGGGGTATGATCGCAATAGAAAGGTAATCTACTGGAATAAGGCTTCTGAAGAATTGTATGGGTATACAAGGGAAGAAGCTATGGGACAAAATCTTGAGGATATTATTATACCGGAGGAAATGAGGGTTGACGTAATTGACAACATTACTAATTGGGTAGAACATAATATCGCTATTCCATCATCAGAGCTCACCCTAAAAAAGAAAGACGGCTC